>JANMSZ010000385.1:0-1555 GCA_031389925.1 Hyphomicrobiales bacterium
ATTTTCGTATGGAAGGCCAAGACGATCATCGCCGCGCTCGCCGAACGGCAGCCCGAGATGCTCGCCCATTTGCAGGCGATCGTCGCCGCCTGGGGATCGCCGGCTCAAGAAGAAACGCTGAAACGAGAGTTCACCGCCATCAAAGGCATCTCAATCGACTACGCCGTCATGGAGCACGCCAGGAACGTCGCCGTCGTCGAAGCGCCCTTCGACTGGGACGACCTCGGCAGTTGGAAATCGCTCTCGCGCCTCGCGGGCTCCGACCGCTTCGACAACACGATCATCGGCCGGCACCTCGGTCTCAACACGGCCGGCACGATCGTCCGCACGGACGACGACCATCTGGTGGTGACTCTGGGCCTCAAGGACATGCTCGTCGTTCACACGCCCGGCGCCACGCTGGTCGCCAACAAGCACGACGAGGAAGCGATCCGCGAGATCGTGAAGCAGCTCGAATCGCGGGGTTGGATAGAGTACTTGTAAGATTTTAACTTAGCCGGCGAGATACGCTCGCTGGGCGCCCGGACGGCGTGGCCGTCCGGCGAATCACCGACAAATTGCCTACCAATCAGTCCATCAAACACCCCTTGCGCCGTGCCTTCCCTTCGCATCGCCGGCATCGATTACGGAACCGTGCGAATCGGCATCGCGACCGCGGATTTGAACGTCGGCATTGCGGGGCCGTACGAAACCTACACGCGACGTAGCGACCGGCTCGACGCCGAGTATTTTCGGAAGCTCGCGTCTGAGGAGCGGATCGGCCGATTCGTCGTCGGTTTACCGGTTCACACCAGCGGTCATGAAAGCCAGAAGTCGGGCGAGGCGCGCACGTTCGGCGCTTGGCTTCACGAACTCACCGGCGTGGCGGTCGAGTATTTCGACGAACGCTACACGAGCGCCGAAGCGGAGTCGTTGCTGCTCGAAGCGGGCCTGACGTCCAAACGCCGCAAGGAACGCCTCGACCAACTCGCGGCTCAGATCATGCTCACCGCGTATCTCGAATCCGGCGCCAAGGGGCAGGATTCGCTGGAGTCGATTGATTGACGGGGAGATTGACCACGAAAAACACGAAATAGACGAAAGCGGAGGGCAAGGGAAGAAGCACGTTTGCAGTCAGCCCTGCTTTTCCATTTTCGTGTATTTCGTGTCTTTCGTGGTTCTTCCCCTCCGATTCCCCATGCCTTCCGCCAAGCTCATCTTCGGCTGCGGTTACCTTGGCGAGCGCGTCGCGGGGTTGTGGTTGCCGAGTGCGCGAGCTTTCGTGGCAACGCGCACGGCGGAGCGCGCTGTGGGGTTTGAAGCCAGCGGTTTCAAGGCAATCGTAGCGGACGTCACCAAGCCGGAGACGCTTGGCGACTTGCCGGCCGTCGACGCCGTCTTGTTCGCGGTTGGCTTCGATCGCCGCGGTGACGCCGATATTCAGTCGGTTTATGCGGGAGGGCTGCAGAACGTACTCGCCGCGCTGCCGCCGTCCGTCAGCCGCATCATCTATATAAGCACCACCGGCGTTTACGGGCCGGCCGGGGGCGAATGGGTCGAGTCCGAGGAGCTGCGC
>JANMSZ010000395.1:0-5044 GCA_031389925.1 Hyphomicrobiales bacterium
GATGATGATGGTGGTGCCGAGCTTTTCCTGCAGCGGCACTTGAATGAGCCGCATCATGGCGTCGGTCGATCCGCCCGGCGGGTAGGCAACGACCATTCTGATATTGGCGGGCGGCCAGGCCGGCTGCGCCTGAGCCGCGAAAGGCACCGTCATGGCGCCGAGAACGAGCGAACGTCGTGAGAGCTTCATGGTTTCCCCTCCGGTCTTTGATTTTTGGGGGAGTATACAATCATTGCGCGCGCCCTGTCTCTGGCTCCTCTCGCGCAAGCGGCTATGATTGGGGCGGCGGCGCGCAGTGGATTCGGGGATAGGGATGCGGAATTGGACCTGGGGGATCGTGGCGGTGGCGGCGCTCGCGCTGGGTGGATGCGCCAGCGACGACATCGGCCCCAGCCGGGCCGAACTCAAAGCGCGGTGGGACGCGGCGAACGTCTATCCGCAAGGCTACCGGCGCGATCTGCTCGCTTTCCTGCGCACCTATCTCAATGAGCCGAGCGGCGTCCGCGGTGCGGCGGTGGCGGCGCCGGTGCTCAAGGATGTCGGGCCAGGTGAGCGCTACATCACGTGCGTGCGCTACAATGAACGTAAAGACGGCCGCTATGCCGGGTCGAAGGATGGTGTCGCGGTTTACGTGTCGGGCAAGCTCGACCGTTTCTTCGACGTGCCGCGGGAAGTGCAGCCGTTCTGCAAGGACGCGGCCTTCGCGCCATTTCCAGAACTGGAAACGCTGACGCGGTAATGCGCGTAAGACGCGCGCGCAACAAACAATGCATAAAAAAAGCGCGCATCGTTGTGCACGCTAAAGCCGCCGGGCCAATGCTCGGCGGCGCCAGTTCAAGACAAACAACAAGCCGAAAAGCAGCCTCGGGCTACGAGGTTACTTAACCTTGAGGTTCTCCGCGGACGTCTTACCGCGGTTCTCGACGAGTTCGAACTGAACGGTCTGACCTTCGTTCAGCGTGCTAAGTCCGGCGCGTTCGACCGCCGAGATGTGTACGAACACATCCTTCCCGCCTTCTTGGGGCTGGATGAAGCCATAGCCCTTCGTCGGATTGAACCACTTTACGGTGCCCTGAGGCATGCTAGATCTCCGAAGTATTACGAGCAACGAGCCCAGTTTGGCACACTCCACAACCAAAACAAGGTCCAAGTCGGCCCGAAATACGCGACTTTTGAGGTATATTTTCTAGCCTGTCGGGGTGGTGAAGAACTGGTGGTGCCGGGTGAGGGGATTGAACCCCCGACCTCTGGTTTACAAAACCATTGCTCTACCGCTGAGCTAACCCGGCCGGAATGGACAGCTATCAGCGTCGCCCGCGGGCGACAAGCTGGGCTCTCTGACGGTCCATTATATGCCAATGAGAAACGCCCCGCATCGCCGCGGGGCGTTTCTCATTGGCAGGGAAGGCGGCGCCGCCCGCCGCCCGTTACATGCGGGTGATATCCCGATCCTTGGTCTCAGGCAGGAAGATCAGGGCGACGACGAAGCTCATCGTCGCCACGACAATCGGACACCAGAGGCCCGAGTAGCTGTTGGCGTCTCCCCATTTGTTGCGCGTTATTTTGGGGAGACGACGGCTTGCGCCGAAAGTTGAGAAGCGCGGCGCTAGCTATTGAAAGGAAATAAATTTTGTAGACAAAACTGCCGATGCGGTCTTCGTCTTTTATACCAATGATGTGAGCCGTTCGAGTATGTCGATCAGCCAGGATGCCGCCTGCAGCACCGCGACGCGCTGCGCCAGTTTCGCTTTGCGGAACGTGTCGTTGAGGAGAGTCAGTGCGCGCTTGTAGCCGGGATGTTTTTGCGAGCCGCTGCTGATCAGCGCCAGCCGCGCGATCAATTCGGCGCGCCTGGATTCAAGGTCGTCATACCGGTGGCGAAAACTGCCGCGCGGTTGCAGCGATTCGTTGCCATCGGCTTTTGGGGTGGAAGTGGGCGATCGGCGATGCGGCATAGTCAGGTTAACTTTAACGTGCGGACTTGTTTTGTCGACCGCAATCGGGAGATCAATCTTTGTTCCATTTGCGGAGCATCCAAGCCTGCAGCGGAATTAATGTTACCCCGCGATTACCCGCGGCGGCGTAAAGCGTTCGTATAAAATGTGCTGGAATTTGGGCGTCTCGGAGATGCTTGCCATGCGCATTTTACTCGCGGCCATCGTCGCTTCAGTTGGCGCCACCATTGCGTGCGCGGCCGATCTGCCAGTCGATTCCTCGACGCGCTATTCGACCTATGCGCCTGCGCTCGGTCAGCGCGCCGCGCCCCTGGTGGTCTACGACTATCAGCCCGGCGTCGTCGTGCGCGCCTATTGGCAGTCGCCGTGGCGCCACCGTCACTACTTCCCGCGCACCGGTCAGCAGCCCGAAATCGGCCGCGACGAAGATTTGTCGGCGCCGAGCGACCGGTCGCGGCCGGCCGAGACGTTCACACGTTATTGGTCGACCATCTCGCTTTCGCCGCCAGAGCGCCCGCACATCCGTGCGCCGCGCAGCGAGCCTTCACAAATTCCCGGTCCGTTGAAATGAGCGCCATGAGCCGTTTGTCGCAAACCCTGTTCGCCCTTATCGCCGCCGGTCTGCTGCCGATGACGGCCGCGCAGGCGCAATCTTACGTCAGCGCATCGCCGCCGCCGCTGTATCCCTATGACGCGCGGAGCACGCAGCCTTACGCGATCCAGGTCGCGCCGAATACTTACGTCATTCAGCGTCCGGCCGAGCAGCAGCGCAACTATCCTTATGTGCGCGGCGGGCATGGCGGGGCTGCGGTCGCGGCACCGAAGCCGGGACGCTTCGATCGTCCGCACAAGCCGGTCGATCACACGCTGATCGATGAACTGCGCAAACGCCACAGCAAAAGTGGAAAAGGCAAAAACGACCAGGCCGATACCGAGCCGGCGGTTCGCCAGCCGGCCGGGCGCGTCATCAACACCACGAAGATCGTGCGCGAGGCGCCGGTGGTGCGCGAGACGCGCCGCTATGTCGATCTTCCACCGCGCATCATCGAGCGCCACATCGATGAAGACACCGGCACGGTTGAAACCGAACAACGTCCGAGCCGCGGCGATACCAAGAAGCGCGTCATCTCAGCCGATGCCGAGGTTACGATCCTCGGGCCGGACCGCATGAGCATCCGGCTGTTCCGCAAGGGGCAGGGGCCGAAGGCGCAAGCGCGCGCCGAGTAAATTTCACGCGCTTGATCCCGAAAAGCATGCCCTCGGACTTGATCCGAGGGTGGAACCGGTTTTCGGGCAGGATCATGCGCAGAGTTTTAAGAGATCGCGGGACGCGGCGGCGGGCGGGGGCCCGCCGTTCGCATTTTTGAACTACTTCAAGCCCCGGCTGACGATGTAGAGCGAGATGGCGGCGGCGTTCGAGACGTTCAGGCTCTTGAGCTCGCCCGGCAGTTCGATACGCGCGACGTGGTCGCAGGTTTCCTTGGTCAGTTGCCGCAAGCCCTTGCCTTCGGCGCCAAGTACCAAAGCCAGCGGCGCGCGCAACGGCAGTGCGGCTAGATCTGTGTCGCCGCTGGAGTCGAGCCCGACCACCAAGAAGCCGCTCTGCTTCAGCGCTGCCAGCCCTCGCGCCAGGTTCTGCACGCTGACGAAGGGCACTTGCTCGAGCGCGCCCGAGGCAGCTTTCGCCAGCGCGCCGGTGGCCTCCGGGCTGTGCCGCTGTGTGGTGACGATGGCCGAGACCGCAAAGGCCGCCGCCGAACGGAAAATCGCGCCGACATTGTGCGGATCGGTGATCTGATCGAGCACCAGCACGATGCCTTTCGCGGGCAGGTCCTCGACCGCGGGCGCGTCTAGCGCATCGGCCTCGAGGTAGAGCCCCTGATGTACGGCGTCGGGCAACAACCGCTCGGCAATCGCCGAGGGACGCACCACTTCCGGCGCGAGGGACGATTTGATGCCTTCCTCGGTCAAACGGCGCGCGGCGTTCTCGGTGGCCAGGAGCTTGCGCAGCCGCCGCGCCGGATTTTGCAGCGCTGCCGTCACCGTATGCCAGCCATAGAGCACCGTCGGGCCGTCAGCGTCGGGACGCAGACTTTCGCGCCGGGCGCGCTCAAAACGCTCGCGGCGCTCGACCTGCTCGCGGGTGGCGCCGGGTTTCGCGCCCGAATGAGGGCGGCTGGGGGGGCGTGACATATATCTTGGGTTCCGGTGCTGAAAACGGTGCGGTTACGGGCCGGCAGGCTCCGTGCCTTAACCGATCCACGGCGGACAAAACAGCCTCCATTGACTTAACGGGGGTGGCCACCCATAAAACGCGAGAATCCCGGCCAGCCCGTTTTTCTCGAACGATCAATGTGGTGCGACGGCTTTCAGGGAGAGTGTCCCGAGCGGCAAAGGGGGCGGACTGTAAATCCGCTGGCTACGCCTTCGTAGGTTCGAGTCCTACCTCTCCCACCAACCTTCGCGCCTGCGGCGCTTCGGTTGGCAGGCCCTCCTGGATCGCGAAGGTTGCCCGCCGTAGCTTTAGCGAAGGCGGGCTGAATCTGGTAAATGAGCATCGGGTTTCGCGGGTGTAGCTCAATGGTAGAGCAGCAGCCTTCCAAGCTGAATACGAGGGTTCGATTCCCTTCACCCGCTCCAACTTTCGCGCCTACGGCGCTACGGTTGGCAAGCCAGTCTAACCCGCGAAGGTTGCCCGTCGTAGCTCTAGCGAAGGCGGGCTGAATTCTGCCGGCTCAACAATCAATTCACGTTCACCGTGCCTTGCGATTGAATTTGGCGTGGTGATTGGGGGCGGTCGCCGCGTGCTGGAGATGCGCGGGAATCGCGTCCGGGTCGGTAGCGGGCGTGCTCCGTGGCCGGCGCTGCATCGACTGATATAGCTGCATAACCAAATCCGGTTCCGTCTGCCGCTCGCCCGCCGCCGGCTGCAGCGTCACATAGATGCGTGCAAACCTGCTCGCCGCGCCGGAATTTGATGGCGTTGCCGATGAGATTTTGGAAAACATGCGCGAGCAGCAGCGGGTCGCCTTTGACGCGCGGCGCGTCCGCGACGTTGATATTGATCTTCGACTCGACCGTGTCGAAGT
>JANMSZ010000403.1:0-16928 GCA_031389925.1 Hyphomicrobiales bacterium
CGCCGGTAAAGATCACAGGGAGAGCGCGTGCTGTCGATGTGACGCCGGAGGACGAAAAATCCCAGCGCCGCGGGGCTGACTAGAATATTGTTCGCTGCGACAATTTGTCGGCGACGCGGTATAAATTCAACGAGCGGCAGCGCCATCCTTCGTGCAACGATTGCCGCCGGAGGGAGCGGGACGACCCGCGCGGACTATGGGCTATAAGGCAGCGCCAATTATCGGCTTGATCCGGCGCGGATATTGGGCGGCGTTCGTCGTGCTGGCCACGGCCACCGGCGCGCATTCAGCCGATGTGGAGTTGGGCCGCTATCTCGCCAATGAATGTATGACCTGTCACAGTTCGGCGACCGCGACGAGTACCATTCCCAACATATTCGGATTGAGCGAGGCGCATCTGAACCAGGTTATCAGGGCTTATCGCGCCAAGTCGTTGCCCAATCCGGTGATGCAGAACATCGCGAGCCGTCTCAGCGACGAGGACATCGGCGCACTCGCGTCGTACTTCGCAACGGGCAAGAAGCCAAAATAGCCAATTGTTGAATCAAGGGAGGCGACCATGACTGACATGACACGTCGTAATTTCTCGGTACTCGCGGGCGCTTCGCTCGCGACGCTCTCGACATCGTTGTATGCGCCCGCCGCGCTCGGCCAGGGCAAGCCGCGCCTGGTCGTCATCGGCGGCGGACCGGGCGGCGCGACCGTCGCGCGCTACGTGGCCAAGGAGTCCGCGCGCGCGATCGACGTGACGCTGATCGAGCCGTCCAAGACCTTCACCACCTGCTTCTTCTCGAATCTCTATGTCGGCGGCTTCCGCGATCTCAAATCGCTGACGCACAACTACGACAAGGTGAAGAAGGCCGGCGTCAACGTCGTCCATTCCATGGCAACTGCGATCGACCGCGACAAGAAGCAGGTCGCGATCGCCGGCGGCGGCAAGATTCCCTACGACTTGCTGGTGATCGCACCCGGCATCGACCTCAAGTGGGACTCGGTGCCCGGCTATTCGGAAGCGGCGGCGCAGATCATGCCGCACGCCTGGAAGCCGGGGCCGCAGACCGAGTTGCTGGTCAAGAAGCTCAATGCGCTGAAAGACGGCGACCTGATCGTGATGGTGGCGCCGCCGAACCCGTACCGCTGCCCGCCGGGGCCTTACGAGCGCGCCTCGATGTTCGCGCATGTGCTCAAGAAGAAGGGCCACACGAAGTCGAAGATCATCATCGTCGATCCCAAGCCCGCCTTCTCCAAGCAGGCGGTGTTCATGGAAGGCTGGGAGAAGCATTATCCCGGCATGATCGAGTGGCAGGACCCCAAGGTCCATGGCGGAATCAAGGGCGTCGATCCCAAGACCGGCGAAGTGAAAACCGATCTGGCCAACTACAAGGCCGCGCTGGTCAACGTCATTCCGGCGCAGATGGCCGGCAAGATCGCGCGCGATGCGGGGCTCGCCAATGAGACCGGCTACTGCCCGATCGATCCGGAGAACATGAAGTCGAAGGTCGACGCCAGCATCTTCGTGGTCGGCGACTCCGCCATTCCCGGCGATATGCCGAAGTCGGCCTTCGCTGCCAACAGTCAGGCCAAGGTGGCGGCCATGATCATCCGCGCCGAACTCCTCAAGTCGCGCGCATTTCCGGCACGCTATTCCAACACCTGCTGGAGCCTGATTGCGCCCGACGACGACATCAAGGTCGGCGGAAACTTCGAGCCGGGCGAGGGCAAGATCAAAGCGGCGCCGGGCTTCGTCAGTCAGAAGGGCGAATCCGCCGACATCCGCAAGCAGAACTACAAGGAGTCGGTCGACTGGTATAACGGCATCGTCGCCGACATTTTCGGCTGATCGAATGCCTGAACGGCGAAACGGCGGCCCCGCAGGCCGCCGTTTTGCTTCCGCCCGGACCGCCTTGAGGCGTATTCAACCGTAGCGGGAAGCATGGTATCCTGCAATCGCGTCCGATGTTGTCAGCAACAGGGGGAATGCGATGGGTACGGCAAGGGCAATTCCATTATCGGTGGCAGCGATTCTGGCGGCAGCGCCGGTTGCCGCCGCACCGCTGACTTTCGTCAATGTCAGCGCGCCGGGCATCAATTGCGTATTCAACGTTACCTGCACGGTGACCGTCACGGACACCATCGACACAATTATCGTGCCGCCGCTGCTGTGGAGCGGCACCGCGCGTCTGCAATCGCGAACCTTTACTGGCGCTATCGGTTCGCCCGGCGCCGGCAAGACGGCCTATGAATATCGCGTCGATCTCACCCAGGCGGTGAGCAGCGGCGAGGTGCCTTGCGTGACCGACATCGCGATCGACTTTGGCCCGGTGACCAAGCTGCAATACAACAAAGCCGGTCCGCTCGACGACGTCTTCGTCGTCACCAAGGGCGGCCTTGGCAATGTCGGACTCTATGCGGTCGACAAGACCGGCGATGTCATCACCTTCACGTTCAATGAGCCGGTCTGCGCCGGCGCCAGCCCGGGCACGGGTGAGAGCAGTTACTTCTTCGGGCTGGCGTCGGCGACGCCGCCGAAACTCATCATCGCCTACGTCAGCGTGCCTGGCCTCGATCCGATCGACACCAAGGCGCGGGCTCCCTCGCAACGCGCGCCCATTCCGCTCCAGGTGCGCCCGGCCGAGCGGAAATAGACCGCAGCGGTTTTGCGTCCGGGTTGGGTTTCGCCTATGACTTGGCGAAGAAACCAAGCCCGGGCGCGAACATGACCAAGCTGAATCTTTCCGTCGCCGTCGGCCCCTATGACCGCACCCGCGCGCTGGTCGACGGCACGGTGCGCATCGATGGCGTCGACGCCACCTGCATGACGCTGTCGCCGGAAGAAATCTTCTTCCGCGCCTTTCGCCACGCCGAATTCGACATCTGCGAACTGTCGCTGTCGAGCTTCACGGTCAAGACCGCGCAGGGTGGCGGCCCCTATGTCGGCGTGCCCGCGTTCGTGTCGCGCGCCTTCCGCCATACCTCGATCTATGTGCGCACCGACCGCATCAAGAAGCCGGAAGACCTCAAGGGCAAGCGCGTCGGCGTACCGGAATATCAACTGACCGCGAACGTCTGGGCCCGCGCCATTCTGGAAGACGACCACGGCGTCAAGCCGTCCGACATCCAGTGGGTGCGCGGTGGTATCGAGGACGCCGCCCGTCCGGAAAAGATCACGATCAAGCTGCCGCCCGACGTGAAGCTCGAGGATGCGCCTGCGGGCAAGACCATCTCGGCGATGCTGGCGGAGGGCACGATCGACGGCTTTATCGCGCCGCGGCCGCCGTCATTGCCGGCGAATACGCCGAATGTCGGCTGGTTGTTTCCGGACCCGGTGGCCGCGGCCAAGGATTACTTCAAGCGCACCGGCATTTTCCCGATCATGCATATCGTTGGCGTACGGCGCACGCTGGCCGAGCAGCATCCCTGGCTGCCGGGCGCGGTGCTCAAAGCCTTCGAACAGTCTAAGGCCGCAGCGTTGGAGCAACTCAGCGACACCTCCGCGACCAAAGTGACGCTGCCCTTCATCGAGGAACGCCTGACGGAAGCCCGTGCGCTGATGGGTGAGGACTTCTGGCCCTATGGCGTTGAGGCCAGCCGCAAGACGCTGGAGAGCTTCTTGAAGCATCATCACAGCCAGGGCCTGTCGTCCCGGCTCGTGAAACCGGAGGAGTTGTTCCATCCGGGCACGCTGGAGCAGTTCAAGCTGTAGCTCGTGCCGTCCGAGGCGAAACCGTTCAAGGAATTATCGCACCGTTGGGCTGGGGGCTGGCCAGATCGCCCAGCGATAGCACCGCATCATTGGTCGTTTTTGTGTCGAGGACGATGTTTAAGAAATTGACGTCCGGCAAAGCTCTCAGTCGGCGGCGAAGCCTGATTTTTGCCTGAAGATGATCGGTGATCAGAATGCTGTTGACCGCAAAAGTGTAAGTAAATTCACGCGCAAGCGAAGAGATGTGTCCCGTCGGGGGCCGCGGGACGCTTAACGTAACGGTATCCAAAGGTACCGGGTCTGGCCGCGGTGGTGGAGGACTGCCCACGACAAACGGTTGCGGCACGATACGGGTAACGTTGAAAAAAACCTGAGCCGAATAGACGAAGGCCGGGAAAAGGGCGCCCAATTCGCTGGGGTCGAAGTCTACCTGAAATGAAACCTTCGCTCTGTCTTCCGCGCTGCTTGTGAACGCGATGCGAGGCTGCCGGATAACTGCCATAGCGGTTTCCCCCACGTCAATGCGCACGTTTCGGTAGAATTGTACCTCATTTCTATTAAAAGTGGAAGTCTTAACGCCGCCGCCGGTCGCTCTAGGTCTTCGGCGCCCTGAGCTTCACGTGGATGTTCTTTTCCTGCGTGAAGCTCAGCATCTCCTCGAAGCATTCCTCGCGCCCGAGACCCGACTGCTTGAAGCCGCCGAACGGCGCGCCGAGGAAATGTTTGCCGAACTCGTTGATCCAGACGTAGCCCGCTTCCACGGCCATGGCGGTGCGGTGCGCGGTGTTGAGGTCGTTGGTCCAGATCGAGGCGGTCAGCCCGTATTCGACCGCGTTGACGTCGGCCAGCATCTGCGCCTCGTCGCTCCATTTGAAGACGCCGAGCACCGGCCCGAAGATCTCTTCGCGCGCGATCCGGTTCTTAGCCGTAACGGCGAACACGGTCGGTTCGATGTAATAGCCGTTCGCCAGCGCCGGATCGGAAGGCCGCACGCCGCCGGAAATCAGTTCGGCGCCTTCGCTCTTGGAGGCTTCGATGTAGCTCATCACGCGGTCGTACTGCGCCTTGGATACGATTGCGCCCATGGTTGTCGCCATGTCGGTCGGGATGCCGGGCTTGAAGTGCTTGATCTTCTCCTTCACGCGCGTCACCACGGCGTCGTAAATCTTCTCGTGGATGAAAGCGCGGCTGGTCGAGCCGCAGGATTGCCCGCACCAGGTGAAGTTCATGCCGCCGATCACGGCGCTGGCGACTTCGTCCGGATCGGCGTCGCCATAGGCGATCAGCGCGTTCTTGCCGCCGAGTTCCAGCATCGTGCGCTTCACGGTATCGGCGGCGGCCTTCATGACCGCGCGGCCGGTCGGCACGCTGCCGATGAGCGCGATCATCGCCACGTCGGGATGGCTGGCGAGCCGCTGGCCGGCGTCGCGCCCGCCCGGCACGACGTTGAAGACGCCGGGCGGCAGCAGGTCGCCGATCAGTTCGGCGAGCCGCAGCGAGGAGAGGGGCGCCTGTTCCGGCGGCTTGACGATGACGCTGTTGCCAGCGGCAAGAGGCGCTGCCGACTTGCCGGCGCAGAACATAAACGGGTGGTTGAACGGGATGATGCGCCCGACGACTCCCAAAGGTTCTCGCACCGAGAAGTTCACGACATCCGGCCCCATCGGGATCGACGTGCCCTTCATTTCCGTGACGAAGCCGGCAAAGAAGTCCATCTGCGCCGCGGCGATCATGGCGTCGCTGATCATCTCGCGCACCGGATTGCCGCAGTCGGTGGCGTCGATCATCGCCAGCTCGTTGGCGTTGGCGCGCAGGATTTCCGCGATCCGCCGCAGTATCTTGGCGCGCTCCAAGGGCAGCACGCGCTTCCATTCCTTGAAGCCGGCTTTGGCCGCCGCCACCGCGGCGTCGATGTCCTCGGCGCCGGCGTCCGCCACCTTGCCGAGCGAAAGCCCCGTGCCGGGGCTCATCGTGTCGATGAACTTGCCGGCCTTGGGCTCGTGCCAGGCGCCGCCGTAATAGGCACCCCGATTTTTCGGCAGCACCACGGCCTGGGCGGCCGCGGCTTGCGGTGAGACTGCGGTGGTCATGACTCTTACTTTCTTGCTCTCTTATTTACGTGGCGGAATCTGGATCAGTTCGTCGGTCTGCGCTTTGGTGAGCGGCTGCGGGATGAACTTGAGGTTCACCGCTTCCTGCATCAGCGAGTCGAGGCCGGCGATCTTGTCGGGATCGACCAGGCCCTTGGGGAAGAACTCGTCGCGCACGCGCTTGGCCATCGTTTCCGGCACCCTGACGAACTCGGCGTAGTCCTTGATGACCTGCGGATTGGCCGAATACATGTAGTCGATGCTCTCGCGGTAGGCCTTCATGAAGCGCTCGACGACGTCCTTGCGCTTCTCGAGCGTCGCGGCATTGGCCACCAAAACGCGGATGGTCTGACCGCGCACCAGCGTCGCGTCCGTCGCTTTGGCGACGATGTGGATCTTGCCTTCCTCGATCTCCTTGAGGCCGAACGGCGGCGAGGCCCAGCCGACATCGACCTGATCGGTCATGACGGTGGTCAGCGTCGTCGCCGGATTGCCGGTCGCCTGCGGCTTGGCGGTCAGCTTGAACTCGCTGATGAAGGCGCGCACGACGCTTTGTGTCGACGAGCCGTTCGAGGAGAAGGCGATGGTCTTGCCGTCGGTGTCTTTCAGCGTCTTGATCGCCGGGTTCTTGGCGTACCAGTAGTCGGCGGCGCCCGTCGCCTGCGCGCCGATGATGCGCACCGGGGCGCCCTTGGAATAGGCCGCCATGGCGCCCAAGGTGCCGACCGCGAGGCCGAAGTCGACGCTGCCGGAAATCACCGGCTGGAGCGTTTCGCCGCTGCCGGAGGTGTAGATCATCTCCAGCGTCAGGCCGTGCTTCTTGAAGATGCCGGCCTTGGTGCCGAGTTCAGCGATCGCGGTGTCCCAGTTGCCGCGCTGGCCGATGGTCATCTTGACGAGATCGTCGGCCTTCGCCGGTCCGCTCAACGTCGCGGCCAACACGGCCGCGCCGGCAATCAGTCGAAAATGTTTCATGGCATCCTCCCGGTTGTTTTTAAGTTCGCTTGATGGTGTGCAGTCCGCCGAGCCGGCCAACCAGCGCATTGGCACCGATGGCCAGCACGAAGAGAACGATCAACATCGCGTACATGCGCGGCATGTCGAAAATGCTGTAGGCCTGGATGATCAGAAATCCGATGCCTTTGTTCGACAGCTTGGTCTCGGCCAAGAGCACGCCGATCAGCGCGACGCCAAGGCCGAGGCGCACGCCGTTGATGATCGGGTGGCGCATCGCCGGCAAATAGATCTTTATGACCATCTGCCAGGTATTGGCGCGGAAGCTGTGGCCGACGCGGATCAGCACCTTGTCGATCTGCCGCATGCCGGCGGCGACCGACAGCGCGACCGGGAAGAAGCAGGAGAGGGTGCCAAGCGCGACCTTGGATTCCGGGCCGACGCCGAAATACATGATCATGATCGGAAAGAAGATGATCTTGGGCGTGGGACCGAGATAATACAGGTAAGGCTCGAAGGCCTTCGACAGGAAGCGGTTGGCGCCAAGCACGATGCCGACCGTGACGCCGGCCAGCCCGCCGACCATGAGCGCGGTGCCGACTTCGGCGGCAGTGACGCCGAGGTTGAAATAGTAGTCGCGGCTGGTCAGCAGTTCGACCAGCGCATGCCCGATCGCCAGCAGCGACGGCACCACGTCGCGGTACAGCCAGCCGGAATGCGACAGGAATTCCCATACCGCCAGCACGCCAAGGATAATGGCGGCGCGCAGCAGCGTCACCGGACTGAGAGCCGGTGCGGGGTGTGTCACCCCCGTCAATCGACCGGTCTCAGCCATCGCTCAATCTTTTCCAGAGTCATGAAGAACAAGACGCTCACCAAAATCACGAAGCAGATCGCCGCATAGGTGCCGGCGAGGTCGTAGCGTTCGGCGAGATCGTTGATCAATTGGCCTAACCCGCCATAATTGATCAGGAATTCGACGCCGACGACGTTGATCAGCGCAAAGATCAAGCCCAGCCGGATGCCGACGAAGATTGTCGGCAGCGCCGACGGGAACAGAATTTTCCAGAACTGCTGCGACGGCGTCAGGTTGAAGCTGCGGCCGACATTGACCAGCACTTTGCGCGTGCCGGAAATGCCTTCGATGGTTTTCAGGATCACCGGCGGCAGCGCCGAGACGAATCCCATCATGATGATGGTCCAGGCGCTGCGGCCGAAGATCACCATGAACAAGGGATACATCAACACGATCGGCGCCGAGGCCATGGCCGCGACCCAGGTCTCGCAAGCCTGCTGCAACAGTTTGAAACGGTTCATCAGCACGCCGCCCGTGACGCCGAATACCGTCAACATGACGCCGGCGGTAAGGCACTCGGTCAGCGTCTGCAGGAAACGGCTGAACACGTCCTCCTCGACGATGACGCGGCCGAAGCTGCCGAGGATTTCCGAGGGCGGCGGCACGATGAAGCGGTTCACCATGCCCGTCTGCACCAGCAATTCCATGACGAGAAAAAACGCCACGAGCGAGCCGAAGCCGACGGCCTGTGGCAGGTAGCTGCCGGAGCGTCTGGCCACGGCCGCGCTCATGAGGCTGCGCCTTCGTCCATGACGTGTTTCTCTTCGTCGCGCATGCCGCGGCTGGCTTCTTCCCGTAGATCGCTCCAGATTTGCGCGACGTAGCGGCCGAAGGCCTCGCTGCCGACGATCTCGGACGTGCGCGGGCGCGGCAGATCGATATCGACGATGCGCTTCACTTTGCCGGGCCGGTAGGTCATCACGAGGATGCGGTCGGACATCTGCACCGCTTCGGTGATGTTGTGCGTGATCAGCAGCGTTGTCTGTTTCAACTGCTGCTGGATTTGCAGCACCTTGTCGCCGAGCAGCAGCCGGGTCTGTTCGTCGAGTGCCGCGAAAGGTTCGTCCATCAGCAGGATTTTCGGCTCGGAGGCGAGCGTGCGCGCGAGCGACACCCGCTGGCGCATACCGCCGGACAGTTCGCCGGGATAGCGGTTCTCGAAGCCGGACAACCCGACCATGCCGATGAAATGCTTGGCGCGCTCGATGCGCTTATCCTTGGCCATGCCGACCAGTTCGAGCGGGAAGGCGACGTTGTCGGTCACCGTGCGCCACGGGAAGGTGGATTCTTCCTGGAACACCATGCCGATCGATTGATGCGGGCCGTCGATGGTCTCGCCGGCGACGGTGACCGTGCCCTGGTGGCTGGTCAACAACCCGCCGATCACGTTGAACAAAGTCGACTTGCCGCAGCCGGACGGCCCGATCACCGACAGGAATTCGCCGGGCCGCACGTCGAACGACACGTCGTCGACCGCGATCACCGGACCCTCGGGGGTCTCGAAGCGGACATTGATGTGATCCGCCGTCAGGATCGCGTTGCTGGACTGGTTGGGAAAGGCCATCTCAATCGCCCTTGCGCGTCATGGCCGCGGTGGTCGCAGCGGTATAGCCAGGCTCGACGCGCACATCGACCACGACGATGTTGCCGGCATCTACGGCAGCGATCGCTTTCTTGAAGACGTCATCGAGTTCGGCCGCCGTTGTCACGGGTCCGAAGCCGACCGCGCCTTGCGCGCGGGCGATGCCGGCGATGTCGATATCCGGCTCGGAAATGCGCTGCCCGATCCAGCGGTTCTCGACCGGACGGTTGCGCATACGCGCGACGCGCTCCTGGTGCAGTTCGTCGTTGAAAAACGAGCGGTTGTTCGCGACCACAATCAGCAGCGGAATTTTGTAATGCGCCGCGGTCCACACCGCAGTGACGCCCATCATGAAGTCGCCATCGCCGCATACCGCGACGGCCAGGCGCCCAGAGCCCTTGAGCGCCAGCGCCGCGCCGACCGAAATGCCCGGTCCGCCGCCGACGCCGCCACCGCCGTCAGAACCGAGATAGTCGAGCGGGTGCTTGAAGTGCCAGCTCGCGCCATTCCACGACAGCGAGACGTGGGTGAGGGAGGTCGGCCGGTCGCCGACCGCTTGGCGTAACGAGGCCGACAGATGATCGACCAGCAATTTGCCGCCGGCTGGCGGCACCGGGAATTCCTTGATGCTTGCCACGACCTGGCGGGGCGCGCCTTTGCCGAGTGCTTCGAGCAATGCCGGCACCGCGGCATCCGGCTCACAGTCGACGAACACGTCGACGGGCGGCAGGCCCTGATAATCCATGCTCCAGCCATTGTGCAGGCGGTGATCGACCGACACCTGCACCACCTTGGCGGTGACCTTGCCGCAATTCTTGAAACAGCCTGCGACATCGAGCCAGTCGAGGCTGAGGATCACGTCGGCATTGCGGATGGCATCCTGCGCTTCCGGCGCCAGCACGGTGCCGCCTGGCGCTCCGGCATGCAGCGGATGGTCGGTCGGGAACGAGGCTGCGACCTTCTGGTCGGTGACGACGCGGGCGCCCAGCCGTTCGGCGAGCGCAACGCGCACCTTCCAGGCTTCGACGCTGCGCGAGACGCGGCCGGAAAGGATGACCGGAGTCCTGGCATTGCGCAGCAGCTCGGCGGCCTTGGCGATGACCGCCGCGGACGGCGCGCTCTCCATCTCCGGCATGTAACGCTTGCCGTCGATTGGCGCGACCTCCTCGGCCAGTTTCATTTCCTGAACTTCGGCGTCGAGATTGACGTAAGTCGGCCCGCGCGGCGCGGTATTGGCGATCCAGTTGGCGCGCAGCACGGCTTCGCGTGCCGCGACCGGGGAGGCCGGCTGGTCGTCCCATTTGGTGTAGCCGCGCACCAGCGCGCCCTGGTCGCGCGAGGTGTGGATCCAGTCGATCCACGGCCGCCGCTTCACGGCGTCGACCGGCCCGGTGGCGCCGAGAATGACCATCGGCATGCGGTCGCACCAGGCGTTGAACACCGCCATGGTGGCGTGCATCAACCCAACATTGGAATGCACCGCCGCCGCCATCGCCTTGCCGGTGACCTTGGCGTAGCCGTGGGCGATCGCGATCGCCGCTTCCTCGTGCAGGCACAGCAGCATTTGCGGCTTCTCGTTGCCGAGATAGTTCACCAGGCTGTCATGCAGGCCGCGGTAACTGGCGCCGGGATTGAGCGCGATATAGGGGATGTCGAGTGCGCGCAGCGCATCGGCCACGACGTCGCTGCCGAAGCCGGCGACATTCACGCCGGCGGGAACGGGGCGGTCGAGGGCGCCGATGTCGGCTGCTGGGCTTGCGGTGATTGCTTGCTTGGTCGGATTGGTTGCTGACATGAAATTTCAAGCCGGCACTCCGGCCGTAACGGCCGCGAAGCAGGCTCACATCCTCCCTGCGATTGGCGCGGGTTGGTCCCACCGCCGTCTTGATGATTGCGCGCGACCCTATCCGGATCGCGCGCCGTGTTCACGAGACTATAGGCTTTGACATTAGCGCACAGAAGCCACTAAATTCGCAAATTATTGTTGCATATTGCACAACAATAAGGAGCGCGCCTGGACCGTTTTCGCACCATGGAAAGCTTCGTGCGTGTCGTGCGCGCGGGGAACTTCACCGTCGCCGCCAGCCAACTCGGGCTGTCGCGCGCTTTGGTGTCGCGTCACGTCGGCGATCTGGAGGCGCGGCTCGGCGTGCGCCTGCTCAACCGGTCGACGCGCTCGCTCAGCCTGACCGAAGAGGGCACTGCCTATCTTGAATTCTGCGAACGCGTGTTCCGTGACATCGAGAGCAACGAGCGCTCGATCCTGCGCACGCGGCTCGAGCCGGTCGGCATGCTCAAGCTGTTGGCGCCGAAATCCTTCGGCACCATGCATCTGTCCGACGCGGTGATCGCCTTCGCTGCCGTTCAGCCGCGCCTGCGCGTGTCGTTGATGCTGGAGAACACGCCCTATCGCGGCTCCTACGATTTCGCCGAACGCAACCTCGATCTGGTGCTGTGTTTTTCCAACGTGCGTGGATCGTCGGTAGTCGAGCAGGAAATCGCGACGCTCGAATGGGTGGCCTGCGCCTCGCCGGATTATCTGGCGCGCGCCGGACGGCCGCAGACGCCGGCCGATCTCACGGATCACGCGTGCCTGGTGCACATGGACGTGACGCCGAACGACAGCATCTGGCGCTTCGAGGGACCGAAAGGGCCGGCCTCGGTCAAGGTGCGCGGCGCGTTCTTCTCGAACGCCGCGCTGACGTTGCGCAAGGCTGCGGTCGCAGGCCTCGGCGTGACCGTGGTGCCGCGTTACGCGGTCGCCGACGATCTCGCTGCGGGCAGTCTGGTCACCGTGCTGCCGCGCTACCGCGTGGCTTCGCGGCCACTGATCGCGGTCTACCCGCAGGCGCCGGTGACCCCGCGCAAGGTGCAGGCCTTCGTCGATTTCCTTAAAGTCTGGATGGCCGAGCAGAAATTCGGGCGCTCGCGCCGCGTTGCCGCGGAATAAATCACGACGGCTGCCGCAACCGCGCCAGCACTTTCAGCCCGGCATAACCATCTGGCGGTTCCATGCCGACTTTCCTCTGAAACGCGGCGATGGCCTTGACCGTATCTGAGCCGGCGCGGCCATCGATGCCGTCGGTCTTGAAGCCGTGCTCGTTGAGGCGGCGCTGGATCTCTTTGACCTCTTCAAACGTCGGCGCGCGCTCGCCGCCGGGAAATTGCTGGCGAAACGGCGCATCGCCGCGCACGCGGTCGCCGAGATGCACCAGTGCGAGCGAATAGTTCGACGACGGATTGTACGAATAGACCGCTTTGAAATTCTGCCCCACCAGAAACGCCGGTCCGCCGGCAACCGGCAGCCACAGCTTCACTTGGTCGTCGGGCCGCGCGAAGGCGGTGCCATCGGCGCGCCGAACGCCAAGCTCGTGCCATTTGGCGTACGAGCGCCAGGTGCGGTTGTCGGCCAGATGCGTCTTGAATCCGCCGGGCAGGCGCGCCTCGCAGCCCCAGGCTTCGCCGCGGCGATATTTGCCGCGTTCGAGCAGATAGCGCGCGGTGCCCCCGAGCGCATCGTCTGGTTTGCCGAACGGATTGATCTTGCCGTCGCGATCGAAGTCGACGCCGATGCGCAACCATACTTCCGGCATCCATTGCGTGTGACCCATGGCGCCGGCCCAGGAGCCGATCATGGCGGAAGGCTGCGCCCAGCCGCGATCGACGATGGTCAGCGCGTTGAGCAGTTCGGCTTCCCAATAGGTGCGCCGGCGCGGCTCGCCGAAGGCCAGCGCCGCCAGCGCCGGGATCACCGGCCGCATGTATTTCGGATTGTCGATGACGTCGCCGAACGACGACTCCATGCCCCACAGGCCGAGCAGCATCCAGCGGTCGACCCCGTATTCCTTTTCCAGCCGCGCCAGCAGGGCAGCATGTTCGCGCGCACGTTCTCTGCCGGTGTTGACGCGCCACTCCGAGCAGCGGCGGTTGATGTACTGCCAGGTCTCTTCGGTGAATTCAGGCTGCGACCTCTGCTGCGCATACACGGATGTGTCGGGCGTCAAGCCGCGCATGACGCGGTCATAGGTCGCTTCCGAAACGCCGCGCTTGATCGCGCGTGGGCGGAATGCTTCGACCCAACGCGCGAAGCCCGGGGACTGCGCCGCCATCAGGGGCGAAGCAAAGGCAACGGCTGCGGTGCCGAGCGCGCCGGTCATCAACCGGCGGCGGGTCAGGTGCGGAGCGGGAACAAGGGTGGAGATTCGGGGCATGCGGCATACTAGTCGCGCCGCTCCGCGGCACAAGGTGATCGTGGACGGCGTTCAACCTGATGAACGAGAGAGCGGAGGATGCGTTCCGAAATTAAATAAGAAATCGGTGCCTAATCATCGTCATGCTTATGTCGTCTTTTTTTGCGGACATGACGGCGCTTATGCGGCTTCGCGCGTTCGGCGGTAGCCTCTTGCGCTTTTACTTTTGGCGGCGCCGGTTCGGCCGAAGACGTCGGCGCGGGCGCGGCGGCCACTGGATCGGGATGCAAAATCACCGGCCGCTTGTTCGGGACCGGCGGCGCCGGCTGTCCGGGCAATATCTCGGTACCGCGCGCGCCGATCAGGCGTTCATAGGCCGCGACCAGCGTCATGTAGGGATTGACCCAGACCCAGCCGACGGTCGTGAACACCTGAATATTGAAATTGATGTGGTAGGACGTGCCGTTCTCGAAATCGCCCCAGGTCGCGACCTTGCCGATGATTTCGCCCTCGCTGACTTGTCTGCCATTGAGCAGGCCGTCGGCGTCCATCATGTTCGGGTTCATGTGCAGGTAACGGAAGCGCACGCGCTCGTCGGCGGTGTTGACGACGATATAGGCGCCGAGATGTCCGCTCGATCGTCGAACGATGCCATCATGCACCGCGGCGACGGTGTGGTGATAGGGCTGACAACGGTCGGCCTGGGCATTCTTCAGCACGCAATTGGCCGGACGGATGTCCTGGCCCTGGTGGCCGTAACCGCCCGGGCACTGCCCAACGAGATAGTCGCGTAGTTCGCAGAAATTATCGCGCCACGGATAATTGAAATTTTCCGGCGCCGACTCGTCGAACACCAGTTGCTTGCTGTTGAGCTTGCAATGGTAGGGCGCGCCCTTCTTGCCGGTGCGCCCGACCTTGCCGGTGCGGTAGCAGTCGCCCCAGGGCATGAAGGATTGCGAGATGACATAGGCCGGAGCGTCCGCAATGGGAAATCGCATGCGGGCATAGACGTGATAGTCGACGCGGCCATGCATTTTCCGCCAGCCTGAGTTCTCGATCAGATCGCCCGGGCCGTAATAGGTGAAATCGTCCGACAGTTTTTCCGGGCGGCTGAGATCGAATTTAGGCTGTTCGATTTTCGCCGGCGTACCGCCCACAATTTTCAATCGGCGCAGGAACAACTCGGCGACCGGATCGGCTTCGCGGCACGATAGATATTTAGGCGAGGGCCGCATGTCGTAGCACTGGATCGACAGTACATAGGGCACGCCGAAGCGCTCGAAGACGTAGCGCACATGCGCCTCGCGCAAGATGCGGCGCATGCCGGGAAACAACTGGTCGAGATCGTTTTTCGGCTTGAACACCTCTTGGTGGTCCGGGCCGTCGAGGTCGTAGACGAAGGCCGCGCCTGAGATTTCGAGGATGATCGGCTTTTTGGAACGGATTTTGAAATTGGTCTCGGCTGGCTTGAGCTCGAAGGTGGCGTCGTAACCGGCGGGGCCGGCAAGGAAGAATTTATTGGGATGAAAATCGCCAAAATATTTGTCCGAGGTCGCGGCTTCCGGCTTGCCGGCGTCTTTGGCGAAGGCCTCGAGGTCGAAGGGCATCAGCACCGGCACGCTGCTCTTGGCGATGCCCGGGAAACGCTTCTCGCTCAGCGCATTCAGTTTGCCGAAGGTCTCGGCCGGCGTTCCGGTGCGATTGGGCAGGCTGGCCGCTGCCGCATCCCAATCGACGGTGCGCAGTGAAATGGTGGGGCTTTGCATCCCCGCGGCCGGGCCGGCAGCAAGCGACGCAAGACTGAAGACAACAAGAATTGCAGTGACGGCGCGTTTCAAATCCCGACCCTCGTTCTGCTCGCCGACCAATTCTTAAAGATCAAGGGCCGCAGCATTCAAACCTGAGTAAAAGGCATGGGCGCGCGGCATACAAGGGCACCCCCGCTGGTGTAGGGTGCGGCCCGCGGCCACGGGGCCGATTGCGGGAGTTTAAGCGCGGCATGGCCATCGACGAAGCAAGCAAGACCGCGCCGGCGGGCGCCGATCGCGCGCCCGGGATCATCGAGAGCAACGGCACCGCGAAGCTGCATCTGACGCTTGCCACCACCGACTATGACCATGTCCGCGACCTGGTGCATGGCGCGGTGCGCCCCGACGGTATCGTGTTGACGCCCTTCGTGCTGCCGGTCGAAGAGGTGTTCTTCCGCTTCATCAAGAACCGCGAGTGGGACATTTCCGAAATGTCCTTCGGCAAGTTCATCGCCTACAACGCGCTCGGCAATTCGCCTTTCATCGGCATTCCGGTATTTCCGTCGCGGGTGTTTCGCCACTCCGCCATTTACGTGCGCGCCGACCGCGGCATCGCCGCGCCGAAGGACCTCGAAGGCAAGGCCGTCGGCATTCCGGAATGGGCGCAGACCGCCGGCATCTACGCGCGCGGCTTCCTGACTGAGACGGCCGGTGTCGATCTTCGTAAGATCAAATGGGTGCAGGCCGGCGTCAATCAGGCCGGTCGCGACGAGAAGGTGGAATTCAAGCTACCGCCCGGCATTCAATACCAGCAACGCCTCGACACCAGCCTGGGCGCGATGTTGTTGTCCGGCGAAATCGACGCGGCCATTTCGGCCCATCCGCCTGACGCGTTCGCGAACAGCGGCGGCAAGATCGTGCGGCTGTTTCCTGATTACCGCCGCGACGAGATGGCCTATCATGTCGCAACCGGCATCTATCCGATCATGCACGTCATCGCCATGCGGCGCGCCTTGTTCGAACGCTATCCCTGGGTGGCGATGAATTTGTTCAAGGCTTTCGGTGAAGCCAAGGCGCGCAGCGTTGAGCGCATCAATGATCTGACCGCCTCGCGCATTCCGGTGCCGTGGGCATCCGCGATTGCCGACGAATTCGGAAAAGATTTCGGCGACGATCCGTTTCCCTACGGTCTGGAAGCGAACCGCAAGACGCTTGAGGCGTTCTGCCGCTTCGCGCATGACCAGGGCGTCACGGCGAAGAAGCTCACGCCGGACGATCTGTTTCCGAAAGAAGTCAGGGCAAGCGTGCGAGTCTAGTCCTTCGCGCGCTCGACGTAGGATCCATCCAGCGTCTGCACCACCACGCGGGTGCCGACGGTGATGTGGGTTGGCACCATGGTGCGCACGCCGTTCGACAGGATCGCCGGCTTGAATGAGCCCGACGCGGTCTGGCCCTTCATCGCCGGCTCCGTCTCGGTGATTTCGAGCGTGGCCTTCGCCGGAATTTCGATCGAGATGGCCAGACCCTCGTGGATGGAGAGCTGAACCTTCATGCCTTCCTGGAGATAGGGCGCCATGTCGCCGACGATATCGTTTTGCAGTTGGACCTGGTCGTAGGTCTGGTCGTTCATGAAATGGAAGCCGTCGCCGTCCTGATAGAGGTAGGAATATTCGACCTGTTCGACGTGGGCGCGCTCGACCTGGTCGGTGGTCTTGTAGCGCATCTGGGTCTTCACGCCGTCGGAAATCCGGCGCATATCGATCTGGGTGGTCGGCGTGCCCTTGCCGGGATGGAAACTTTCCGCG
>JANMSZ010000442.1:0-3323 GCA_031389925.1 Hyphomicrobiales bacterium
TCAGACAGTGTTTTCGTCGCTGTTCGGCTTCGACACGTCGGATCAGCGCGTGCTGACGACGGCGTCGTTCACGCCGCGCGCCAACTTGGAAGGCCATGTTATCGGCATGCCGACCAAGGTCACCACCGGCATCGACATCTATAGTTCCGATCTCGAGGCCAAGCGCAGCGTTGCGATTAGCGACCCGCCGTACCACACCTATAACCTCACCCAGCAATCGGTGGGCGTCTATTGGCAGCAGACGACCAGCATCCTGCCGACAACAGACGTCTCGTGGGGCGCCCGCATGCAACAGACGCGTCTGTCCGCGCGCGACCGGCTTGATCCTACTGCTCCCGGCGCGGGGTTCGAGACGCAGGCAACGCCGCTCGATAAAACCGAAGTCAACAATGCGCTGAATCTCGGCTTCGAGCATCGGTTCTCTCCAATGATCGCGGTGTTCGGCCACGTCGCGCGCAGCTTTCGCACGCCGAACGTCGACGAGCGCATTGGCGTCAATGCCTTTCCCGTCGACTTCAATCTGAAGACCCAGACCTCGCAGGAGATCGAAGGCGGCGCGCGTGGCCGGTTTGGCATGCTGGAATGGCAGAGCAGCATCTACGCGATGAATCTCGACAACGAGATTCTGTTCATTCCGTTTCCGCCGATCGGCGCCAACATCAATCTCGATCCGACCCGCCGCTTCGGCATCGAAAACAGCGCCACGCTGCGGCTCACCGACACGCTGCGTCTGAAGGGCGGAGTGAGCTACACCCGCGCGACGTTCCGCGAGGGCATTTACGCCGGCAATGACGTGCCGCTGGTGTCGCGCTGGACCGGCAATATCGGGTTGTCCTGGGACATCTACCAGAAGTACGCGGTGTTCGACACGGTCCTGCGTTACGCTGGTGAGCGGCGCATGGATAATGACCAGGCGAACTTCCAGCCGATGATTCCCGCACACACTACGATCGATGTCCGGCTCGGCGGGGCGGTGGAAAACTTCTTCTGGTCGGTTTCGGTGCAGAACTTGTTCAACGTCGAATACTTCGACTACGCGGTGGCGAGCTCGGCGACGTTCGGCCGCTACAATGCCTATCCGCTGCCCGGCCGCACCTTCATGGCGAAGGCCGGCGCGACGTTCTGAAAAACTGGCGCGGCCGGCAAAACGTCAAGTTCGCGCCGGCCGCGCCAACTCTCGCGAATCTGATAGGTAGGCTCCCGGGACCATCCCAGGGGGCGAAACCATGCGGACGTTGCGAATTCTTTTGAGTGCGGCGGTGCTCGCCGTGTGGGCCCTGCCGGCTATGGCCGCGGACGATATTCTCGACGCCATCGATGGCGCGCGTAAAGCCTATCAGGCTGGCGATCTGGCCAATGCCAAGCAGTCGCTCGATGTGGCGTCGCAACTGATCGCGCAGAAGAATGCCGAGGCGTTTTCGGCGCTGTTACCGGCGCCACTCTCGGGCTGGAAGGCGGAAAAGGCGCAGGCCACCGCGGTCGGTGCCGCGATGTTCGGCGGCGCATCGGCCGCGAGCCGCACCTATACCAACAACAAGGACCAGACTGTCGAGGTCTCGATCACCGGCGATAGCGCGATGATCATGCAGTTCGGGCCGATGCTGAACAATCCGGCGATGGCGGGTGCGATGGGCAAGCTGGTCCGGGTCGGCGACCAGCGCGCGATCCAGACCAATGAGGGAGACGTGCTGATGCTGGTCGCCAGCAAGATTCTGGTGCACGTCCAAGGCTCCGCCGATGCGGCGTCCAAGCTTGCTTATGCGCAAGCAATCAACGTCGCCAAACTGTCGAAGATGTAGCGCGGGCCGCTAGGACTGATCGCGAAGGATCTGTTCGACAACCCAATTCGCGGAATTGTTTTTGATCCACTGCAGCGCCTGATGCTGGGTCTCAAAGCCGCTGAGGGTGTCTTTCTTCCCCGAGGGCCAGGTCACGTACACACACCAGTTCTGCCCGAACTGAGCACTGGGTCGGGCTTCAAACCGCGGTTCGGTATCAGCCATTTGCGGCCTGTGAAATTACACGCGCATGCAAGCAACGCGTGCAACCCTTCAGCGATTCGAACGGCCGCGGCAACGCCGGTAATCACTGGCTTTGAATGTTGTTTGTCAGAGCGGCCGCCACTGCACCGGCACCAGTTCGTAGCCGGTGCCGCGTCTGACTATGTGGCCGCAGGCCGGGAACGGAAAGTGATAGCCCTCGACCAGCATGCGGTCCGCCGCGGCGCGGTCGAGCATGCGTCGGCGCGTCTTCACCGCCAGCGGCCCGTCCATGTCGAAGATCGGCTGCCAATCCGGATAGCGCGCGAACAAATACGGATTGCGCACGGTGTCGCTCATCGCCAGCATCGACTGATTGCCAGAGTGAATGGCGAACGCGGTGTGGCCGGGCGTGTGGCCGTAGGCCGGAATTGATGTGAAGCCGGGCACGACTTCGACGCCGGGCTTGAACCGCCGCACGTCCTTGGCGATGTCGCCGAAGATCCGCCGCGCGTTGAGAAAATATTTCACGATCGGATTCGGCGCGATCGCCATGTTGGCGTCGTTCATCCAGTAGGCCCATTCCGGCTCCGGCACCCAGATCTCGGCGTTGGCGAAGACCTTGCCGCCGTCCTTGGTCTTGATGCCGTCGATATGGTCGGGATGGAAATGCGAAATCAGAATGGTGTCGATCTTGTCGGGCGTTACGCCGGCCACCGCGAGATTGGCGAGCATGACGCCGGCGGTGTCGGCGACCTGACCGGCGGTGCCGGTGTCGATCATGACCAGCTTCGATCCGGTGTTGACCAGCAGGACGGTGAACGAGATCGGCAAGATGTTCGGCGGCATGAAGGCCGCCGCCAGCGCCCGGTTGACGGCCGCGCTGTCGGCGTTGCGGATGAAGTCGTCGTCGAGCTTCACCCGCCAGACGCCGTCGTAGAGCGCCGTAAGCTGAGCGCTGCCGAGCTTCATGCGGTACACGCCCCCGCCCTGGGTCGACGCCTGTGGGGCTGCCGCCAGCGTAGGGCCTGCCGCCAACGCCGCGGCTCCACCTGCCAGCAGCGCGCGCCTGTTCATCTCCGGCATGACGATGGTCTCCCTCGCGGCACCAAAACTGCATGGCAGTACCGCATGCTAGGTCAAATTGTATCGCGGTTCACTCCCGGTTAGGCTTCGGGCGGCGACGGCGAGCGAGGGAGAATGGCGATGGCCGACGACTTCGAGAATCACTGCTGGAAAGACATCGTCCCGCCGGACGTGCTGGACATCTACACCCATTACGCCCGCCAGACCTTCGTCGGGCCTGCGCCCGCACTGCTTGCGATCGATCTCTACGAGCTTGCC
>JANMSZ010000488.1:0-4435 GCA_031389925.1 Hyphomicrobiales bacterium
TTTTTCAGGCAAGCACGCCGTAGTCACCGGCGGCACCGGTGCGCTCGGCAGCGCCGTGGTGGCCGGTCTGCTGGCCGCGGGCGCGACCTGCATCGTGCCGTACCGGCACGAGGACGAGGCACAGCGCTTTGCCCATCGCGACAGTAAGATGGTGAAATTGATCGAGGTGTCGGATCTGTCCGACGAAACGGCGGTGGCGAAAGTCTATGCCGGGTTGGGTCTGTGGGCGTCGATCCACATCGCCGGCGGCTTTGCGCCGGGCAAAGTCGCGGACACTGGCAGAGCCGCGCTGATGGCGCAGATCGACGGCAATCTCGTGTCGTGTTTCTTGTGCTGCCGCGCCGCGCTCGGTGCGATGAAAGGCGGCGGCCGTATCGTCAATGTGGCGTCGCGGCAAGCGCTCGAGCCCCGCTCCGGTTCAGGCACGACGGCCTATACGATTGCCAAAGCCGGCGTCGCCACGCTGACCATCGCGCTGGCGGAGGAAGCCGCCAAAGACGGCATTCTGGTCAACGCCGTCGCGCCCTCGATCATGGATACTGCCGCCAATCGCAAGGCGATGCCGAAGGCCAACTTCGATGCCTGGCCAAAGGTCGAGGAGGTCGCAGCGACGATCCTGTTTCTGGCCTCGCCCAACAACCGCGTGACCCGCGGCGCCGTCGTACCGGTGTATGGCAAATCTTGATCTGAAAAGGCCTAGCCCGCGATCGGGACCAGTTCGAGCGGCGGGCGCAGCATACGCTGCACCGCGTTGGAGGCCACCACGGTGCGGCCTTCGGCATAAAGCTCGTGGTTCTTCTCGATGTCGTCGAGTTCGTAGAGATAATTCACCATCAGACCGAGGCCCTGCGCCAGCGCCTTGTCGGACGTATCGGCGAGCCAATTGATGCGCTCGAGCCGCGCGCCGTTGCCGAGGTGGAAACGCGCCACCGCGTCAAGCGGCACGCCGGACGGCGTCTTGGCCCGCAGATAGTAATAGGCTGCCGCGCGCTGCATCGGGTCCTGAAGCTTTGTGAAAATTTCCGGATCGGTCCACCAATGCGGACGTTCCAGCAGCGACAGCGTCGCCCGATCGCTCTCGCTGATGACAGCCGAGCTTTCGGCTTTGCGTTCGCGCTCCAGCCAGCGCGCGAAGTTCGATACCGGCGACAGCGTCACGAAGGTCGCGAGCTTAGGCAGCTCACGGCTGATTTCCTCGACCACCTGTTTGATCAGGAAATTGCCGAAGGACACGCCGGCAAGCCCGCGCTGGCAATTCGAGATCGAGTAGAACACCGCGACCCGAGCTTTTTCCGGCTGCACGAATTCCAGCCGGCTGCTGGCCAGGATCGGCGCAATCGCGCCCGGGATGTCGCGTTCGAGCGCGACCTCGACGAAGATCAGCGGCTCGTCGATCAAAGCCGGATGGAAGAACGCGAAGCAGCGCCGGTCGGGCGGATCGATACGGCGGCGCAGATCGTCCCAGCCGCGAATTTCGTGCACCGCCTCATAGCGGATGATTTTTTCCAGCACGATCGCCGGCGTCGACCAGTCTATGCGCCTCAATACAAGAAAGCCGCGGTTGAACCAGGACGAAAACAAATGGACGAAGTCGTCATCGACCGAGGCAAGGTCTTCGCGCTTGTTGAGGACATCCAGCAGTTGCTCGCGCATACGCACCAGCAGGCCGGTGCCGCCGGGCGCGAGATTGAGCCGGCGGAACAATTCCTGGCGGCGCGGTTCCGACGCCGAGTGCACCTCGGAAGCGGTCTCGTCAGACGGCTTGTCCCGCCAGGCGGCGATCGCCGGTTCCATGCGCTTTGGATCGGTTCCGAAACGATGCGCCAGCGCCTCGAAGAAGGCGATGCGCGGGCCGATGGTGAGTTCGCTGTACCGGCCGAGGATTTCGCGCGCCATCGCCGCACCGGAGGCTTCGCCACGTCCGGACAAGAGATGCTCGCACAACTCGACCAGGCTCTCGGAGCGCGACGAGGCATCGACGCGCCGGCCGCGGTCAAGCAACGCGCGGCCGCGGTCGGAAATGGTCTGCAACAATTCGCCGAAGAAAGAGGTATTCATGTTTCCCCAAATTCGGAAGCGCCTGCCCGGCGCGCGGCCAGACCAATCACGATTTCACGCAAGCACATAAGCATGACATACGACATCATACAGAGGACGTAACGTCGCTTTACCGGGCGAGCCGCCGGATTCTGCCCGGATTTTCCCCGGCTGCCCCTCGATTGACAATACCAATGAACGCAATTGGTTCGGGAGGGCCCGAAACTGCGTCCCATAGTAGCAAAAGGCATACTTGCGCGTTTGGAAATGGCACCGCATTCTGCTGCCCGGAGGATAGCGGGGTCCAACGAGACGCCGCCGAACGCACCGAGAGGGGTTAAAGCTTGAGCATCGCTGAAGCTGACGACGATCTGCGTGGCCGATCGTCCACGCAGCGGACCGGTCCGCTGTTGGAAGTCGACGACCTGCATACCCAATTCGTCACGTCGCGCGGTATCGTCCGCGCCGTCGAAGGCGTGAGCTTCACCGTGGACCGTGGCGAAGTGGTCGCGATCGTCGGCGAATCCGGGTCCGGCAAGTCGGTGACCGCGCTCTCGATCATGCGGCTGCTGCCGCGTCTCACGGGCAAAATCCCTCAGGGCAAGATCACGTTCGACGGCCGTTCGCTACTCGATCTCGACGACGAGCAGATGCGCGAAATCCGCGGCCGCGACATCTCGATGATCTTCCAGGAGCCAATGACCTCGCTCAACCCGATCCTCACGATCGGGCTGCAGATCAAGGAGCCGCTGCAGATTCATCTCGGCATGACCGACGAAGAAGCGCAGGCCCGTGCTGTCGAACTGCTGCAGCTCGTCGGCATCACCGATCCGGAACGGCGGCTCGACCAGTATCCGCACCAATTCTCGGGCGGCATGCGCCAGCGCGTGATGATCGCGATCGGGCTTGCTTGCAATCCGAAGCTGATCATCGCGGACGAGCCGACCACTGCGCTCGACGTTACCATCCAAGCGCAGATTCTTGAGCTGATGAAGAATCTGTCGCGTAAGCTCAATATCGCGCTCATCATCATCACGCATAATCTTGGGGTCGTCGCACGCTACGCCGACCGCGTCATCGTGATGTATGCCGCGCGCGTCGCCGAGCAGGGCCCGGCGGAAGCTGTGTTTCACAAGCCGCGACATCCCTACAGCATGGGGCTGCTGCGTTCGGTGCCGCGGCTGGATCGCCCGCGCGGCAGTAAACTGGAAACCATCGAAGGCCTGCCGCCCAATCTGGCGAATGTTTCCTCGGCCTGCCGTTTCGCGCCGCGCTGCCCGTTCCGCATCGCGGTCTGCGACACCGAGCCGCCGCTGTATCCGACCGACACCGGCGCGGTTTCGCGGTGTCATCGGCATGAGGAGATCGCAGCCGGCAAGATTACCTGGACGGGTTCCGGCGGCGCCGGATTGAACTTCGCCGCCAATACCGAAGCGCCGGTGTTGTCGGTGCGCAATCTCACCAAATCCTTCCAGGTCGCCGGCGGTCTGCGTGGCGTCAAGGGAACGGTACGTGCGGTGCAGGACGTGTCGTTCGACATCTTTCCCGGCGAGACGCTGGGACTGGTCGGCGAATCCGGCTGCGGCAAGACTACCGTCGGACGGCTGATCCTGCGGCTAGAAGAACCGACCTCGGGCGAAATCCACTTCGAGGGCGTCAACCTATCGGCCGCGTCGGCGGCCGAATTGAAGGCGATGCGACGCAAAGTTCAGGTGATCTTCCAGGACCCGTACAGTTCGCTGAACCCACGCATGACGGTCGGCCAGATCATCGGCGAGCCGCTACACGTCTACAAAATTGTCGAAGGCCGCAAGCAGGGCGCCGCCCGCGTCACCGAACTGCTGGAGAATGTGGGCCTGCGCGCGGAAATGGCCGAACGTTATCCACACCAGTTGTCCGGCGGACAGCGTCAGCGCGTTGGCATCGCGCGCGCACTGGCGATGGAGCCATCGTTCATCGTCTGCGATGAAGCAGTGTCGGCGCTCGACGTCTCGATCCAGGGCCAAATCATCAATCTGCTCGAGGAATTGCAACGTAAATTCCGGCTCGCTTATCTATTCATCGCGCACGATCTCGCCGTGGTGCGCCACATCTCGGCGCGAGTCGTCGTGATGTATTTCGGCCGCATCATGGAGGTGGCCGACCGCGACGCCATCTACAGGGAATCGCTGCACCCCTATACAAAAGTCTTGCTGGACGCCGCTCCGGTGCCCGATCCCACGGTCGAAAAGCAGCGCGAGCCGCGCCTGATCAAGGGCGAATTGCCGAGCCATCTGGCGCCGCCCACCGGATGCGTCTTTAATACGCGCTGTCCGATGGCAAGCCAGGAATGCCGCGAGGTCATTCCGCCACTCGAGGAGAAGCGACCGGGCCATTTCGCGGCCTGTATCAAAGTCTA
>JANMSZ010000493.1:0-12726 GCA_031389925.1 Hyphomicrobiales bacterium
TTGCTTGACGTCGAGTGCGTCCAGGATGCCGGCCGCGTCATCGACCAACTGATCGAGCGAATAATCGCCCGCCGGCGCCGCCGAGGCGCCGTGGCCGCGCGCGTCGTAGCGAAGAACGCGATAGCGGTCCTTAAGGGCGTCGGTGAGTTCGTCCCACATGGTCAGATCGGTCGCGAGACCATGGCTGAGCATGACCCAGGGGCCGGCATCGCCGTCGATCCGGCAATTGAATGTCGAGCCGTTGGCTGAGACTTTCACGGAGACTTCCGTTTGAGTTACGGCGCCGCGACCTTGCGCGTGCCGCCGAGGCGTTCGAGCAATTCGACGGTCGGGTAGGAATCCGCCGGCAGGCCGTATTTCATCTGCGCTTTCTTGGTTGCGGCGCGCGTGCCGGCGCCGAACTTGCCGTCGACTTCACCGACACCTTCGTAACCTTGCTTGATCAGCGCGCGCTGCAGGTCGGTCATCTGCTCCGAGGTCAGCGGCACGATGTTCGCGGCGCCGTTGCGGTTCAACGGCGGCGCACCGGCGATGCGGGTGGCGTAATAGGCGACCGTGGTGGAATAGACGTAAGCCGCATTCCAGCCGAGGAAGGCTTTGAAGTTCGGATAGACCAGAAACGCCGGGCCGTTGCGGCCCATCGGCAGGATCATCGAGGCGGGCAGATCGGCCGCGGCCAATGAACCGTGCGCGGGCTTGACGCCCCAGGCCGCCCATTTCGACACCGGATGCTGGATCGTGAGATCGGCCTGATCCCACGGCATGTCCTTCGGCACCAGCACCTCGTGCATCCAGGGCTGGCCGCGCTGCCAGCCCAGGCTGACCAGGAAGTTCGCGGCCGACGCCACGGTGTCAGGAATGCTCCTGACCAGGTCGCGGCGGCCGTCGCCGTCGTAGTCGACCGCGTTCTTGAAGTAATCGGAGGCGGTGAACTGCATGCCGCCGAATTCGCCGGCCCAGTCGCCGTTCATGTCGTCGACCCGCTGATCGCCGCGTTCGATGATGCGCAGCGTGTCGAGCAACTGCGTGCGGAAGAAATCCGGGCGGCGGCAATCGTAAGCCAGCGTCGCATTGGCGCTGAGGATTTTGTATTTGCCGAAGCTTTTGCCGAAATCGCTTTCTAGGCCCCAGAAGGCGGCCAGCACCGGCGCCGGCACGCCGTATTGCTTTTCGACCTTGGCGAACAGCGCGGCGTTGTTCTTGATGATGGCCTGGCCGTTCGGAATGCGGCCGCCGCCGGTCATGCGGTCGGAGAACTGGATGAAGGTCTGCTGGAACACGCCCTGGCCGTTGTCGCGGCGAATGATGGCGGGATCGAACGTCATTTGCGGCGAGGCTTCGGCGATCACTTTGGCGGAGATGCCTTGCGCCAGCGCGTCCTTTTTGAAGGCTTCGAGCCAGCGCTCGAAGCTGCCGGTGTTCTGGCAGCGTGGCGTGGCGGCTATCGCCTGGCTCGCGAAGAGGACGCCGATCGCGGCCACCGCAAGTTTCAACACTGTCGTCCGCATCGGTCGTGCCGCCTTCGTGTGCGAGAAAGTTAGCTGCCCTGCATGCGCGACAGCAGTTCGGAGGTCGGCCAGGAATCCGCCGGCAGATTGTGCTTGAGCTGCGCTTTCTTGACCGCCCTGCGGGTGCCGGCGCCGAGCTTGCCGTCGGCTTCGCCGACATTGTAGCCCTGGGCATTCATCAGGTTCTGCAGCGCGATGAGTTGCTCGGTGGTCAGCGGCTCGACGCGCTTGGCGCCTTCCTCGTTGACCGGCGGTGCGCCGGCGAGACGCGTGGCGAAATAGGCGACCGTCGTCGAATAGACGAAGGCGGCGTTCCAATCGATGAAGACCTTGAAGTTCGGATAGGCGAGGAAGGCCGGGCCGAGGCGGCCCATCGGCAGGATGAGCGATGCCTGCAAATTGTCCTTCGGCAGCGTGCCGTGCGCGGCTTTCACGCCCCACGACGCCCATTTCGAGCGCGGATGCTTGATTTCGAGATCGGCCTCCTGCCACGGCATATTGTCCGGCACGTGCACTTCCTGCAGCCACGGCTCGCCACGGCGCCAGCCGATGCTGTGGAGATAGTTGGCGGCGGAGGCCAGCGTGTCGGGAATGCTCTTGATCAGGTCGCGGCGGCCATCGCCGTCGAAGTCGACGCCGTATTTGATGTAGTTCGTCGGCGTGAACTGCATGCCGCCGAATTCGCCGGCCCAGTTGCCGTTCATTTCGTCGAGGCGCTGGTCGCCGCGCTGGATGATGCGCAGGGCGTCCATCAGTTCGGGGCGGAAGTGATCGCCGCGGCGGCAGTCGTAAGACAGCGTCGCCAGCGAGGGCAAAATCTTGAATTTGCCGAAGATCGCGCCGTAGTCGCTTTCCAGGCCCCACACGGCTGTAATCACTTCAGGAGGCACGCCATAGGTTTTCTCGATACGGGCGAATAGTTCGGCGTGCTGCTTCAGCTTGGCCTGGCCGTTCGGGATGCGCTGGCCGCCGAGCAGGCGCTTGGAGAAATCGATGAAGGTGCGCTGGAACACGCCCTGGCCCGAATCGCGCTTGATCACCGACTCGTCGAAGGTCAGTTCGGGCGCAGCGGCTGCGACCACCTTGGGCGAGACGCCCTGGGCGATCGCGTCTTTCTTGAACTGCTCGACCCAAGCGGCGAAATTGCCGGTGTTCTGGCAGCGGGGTACGGCCCAGGCCGGGGTCGCCAGACAGGCGCCGATGAGGCAAAGACTGAGGCTTGCTGCCGCGATAAATGCCGTTTTCCGCATGGTTCTGTTCGCTCTTTTGAACGCTGAAGACCGACTCTTGCCAATCGGCGGCCGGGGTCAAGGACGAATGGGAATAAGCGTTAAGACCGCTTCTTGTGCAAATAGTGGTCTAAATCTATGAAGCTTTCCCCGCAGTCATCCCGCCCCGGACAGAACGCCACATGCAAGTCTTGGTTATCGGTGCCGGCGTCGTCGGCCTGGCCGTCGCCCGCGCCGCCGCCCTTAAAGGCCATGAGGTCATCGTGGCAGAGGCTGAACCGGCCATCGGCACCATTACCTCGTCGCGCAACAGCGAAGTCATCCACGGCGGCATGTATTATCCGACCGGCACCTTGCGCGGGAAGCACTGCGTGCGCGGCCGCCGCATGCTGTACGAATTCTGCGCCTCGCACGGCGTGCCGCACCGCAAATGCGGCAAGCTGATCGTCGCGGTGAATGACGCCGAGATGGAAAAGATCAATGCCATCGCGGCGCAGGGCCGCATCAACGATGTCGAAGGGCTCGAATTGCTTGGCGGCAATGCGGCGCGGGCGATGGAGCCGGAATTGTCCTGCATCGGCGCGCTACTGTCGCCGGAGACGGGCATCGTCGACAGCCACGCCTACATGCTGGCGCTGCGCGGCGATATCGAGGATGCCGGCGGCGCCGTCGCCGTCAACACGCCGGTGATGGGCGCGCGTCGCAAAGGCGGGCAGTGGCAGGTCGACTTCGGCGGCGCCGACGGCGGCACGTTTGAATTCGACGCCATCGTCAATTGCGCCGGCCTGCGCGCGCAAAGCGTGGCGCGGACGATTCAAGATTATCCGGCGGCGCGGGTGCCGCGGCTGGTGCTCGGCAAAGGCAATTATTTTTCCTACGCGGGGCGGCCGGTGTTCTCGCGGCTGATCTATCCGACGCCGATCGTCGGCGGGCTCGGCGTGCATGTCACGCTCGACATGGCTGGGCGTATGCGCTTCGGACCGGATGTCGAATGGATCGACGAGATCAACTACGACGTCGATCCCAAGCGCGCCGATATATTCTATGAGCGCATCCGCACCTATTGGCCCGGCTTGCGCGACGGCACGCTGACGCCGGACTATGCCGGCATCCGCCCCAAGCTCGGCGGCCCGAAAGACGGCCAGGCGGATTTCCTGATCGACGCGCCGGCGCAGCACGGCGTGCCGGGGCTGGTGCAGATGTTCGGGATCGAATCGCCGGGGCTGACCAGCTCGCTGTCGCTGGGCGAGGAAGTGGCGGGTTACCTGGAAGGCTGAGCGGTGTCGCAGTCAGAATCGATGCGGCTGCGTTATTTTCACCTAGAAACAATCCCCTGCGTCAGGGTGCTGGGGCACGCTCAGAAGTTTCCGAACTGCCACCACGCCTTTGTCAGAAACATAAGAAAAGAATGCTTGCCGTAACTTTGGATGGTCTGGATCTTTACAGACAGCATCCTGTCCGAGCTTACGTAAATGCTTCTGAAGTTCGTTCGCGTCATATGAATCGGGAGGCATACGAGAGCCTCCATTTGCTAACATAAATGCAGAAAACTTCCGAACCATTTGGGCGTATCGAGACTCCTTAACGGGGTCGATTTTCTCGCCGCAATAAAGCAGACCCTCATGTGCGCGCATGAGCAGGGCGTACTCACAAGAGATTGCCATTTTGGCCTGCGCAGAAACTAACGAAAGGATTAGCCAAAACATTCCCACTACGAATGATTTTCGATCCAAGCAGCGTCTCCTTGGGCAGACGATTTTTATGTCGACCCCACCTCAGTGGGGTGCACCAATAATAATAGACTCCTCGCGCTCGGGAAGCCCATTTGCAAATATCATACTTGGAAGGTGCCGCGACGACCGCTGCTGCCAGCACACCGCTCTGGCATGATCCGCCGGAGGCGACTAACCGCTGTCGGGCGGTCGTCGGTTATCTCGCCGCCTGATTGCGCGTGTTCACCGGGGGACCGGCGCGCGGGATGGTCGCCGTGGTTTCCTCGGCGCCTACGCTGGTCGGCATGATCTTGGTGTCGGCGAGCCTGTCGCGCGCGCTCTGCGGCATGCCGCGATAGGAATCGATCGGCGTGAAGTTCGCGACTTTGTCCTTAGCCCCGGTGAAGGCCATCAGGCCGGTCTTGGTGGCGACGATGTCGCCGGGCCGCAGCGTCGGGTCGGCGTTGACGTCCATGCGCGCCAGGCCGTACGGCGTTTTGCCGTTGCAGGTGCAGCCGTCCACTACACGCTCGCGATAGACGAAAGCGTTGTCGAGATCCTCGTAGCGGCTGCCGTCGCCGGCCACCGCGTTGTCGATGCTGCTGCCGGCATAGAGCTTGGTCTGGCTCGCCGGGCAGAAGGCGTTGCAGGATTCCGCGGCGCTGAAGCCGGCACGGGCCTCGACCCGGAAGGACCGGCCGTCGCAGGTGCGCACGCAGAAGCCCTTGGACGGGCCGAACTCGGCGGTGCGGCGCTCTTGGCTCGGCTGTCTGTTGATTGCGTTGGCCAGGCTGGAAAACGGATCGGCGAAGGAATTGATGTTCGAAGGCTGGCGCGCGGGCGCCGAAACCGCGTGACGGAGGCCGCCGAAAATGCGGTCGAACAGGCCCTGCGCGGAAGCCGGCGCACTGGCGGCCATGCTTCCCGCGACGCTTGCCGTCAGGATCACAACCAACGCTGTAATTTTGCTCGGGCCGCCCATCGCACGCACCTGCTTGAACACCCTTCTGGCGGGGTGTGTCTCTCAACGTCCGGAAGGGAAGAAAGTTGCGCCCCGAATCGAGCCCCGGCGCCGCGCAGCAAAGCGCAACGCGGTAAAGGTCAGGTTAAATGCCCAATCGGTGGGCAGCGCTCAGAAGTACCGCCACCACACATAGACGTGGGCGATCGCTATAGACACCAGCATCATCGGAAACGCATAGAGCGAATAGGTGATGAAACGGAATGGCACGCCATTGCGGTCGCCGATGCCGGCCACCGTCAGATTGGCCGACGCGCCGATCAGCGTGCCGTTGCCGCCGAGGCAGGCGCCGAGCGACAGGCACCACCACAGCGGCTGGATATTGTCGAGTCCGCCATACGCTGGCGCCATCGTCTTGATCAGCGGGATCATGGTGGCGACGAACGGAATGTTGTCGACGATCGCCGACAGAATGGCCGACGCCCACAAAATGGCGTAGCCGGCATGGGCCATATTGCCGCCGGTGGCGGTTACGAGTTTGTCGCCGAGCAGGGCGAGCAAGCCGCCGACTTCGACGCCATGCACCACGACGAACAGGCCGATGAAGAAGAAGATCGTGATCCACTCGACATCGCCGAAGGTCTGATGAACGTTGTGCGCGGCCTTTTCGGAATGGTGCGCCCAGTTGTCGAGCAGCATCAGCACGGCGGCGCCGAACATGGCGATGGTCGCCGGTTCGAGGTGCAATTGCCGGGAAAATACGAAGCTGACCATCACGACGATCAGCACGACGAGCGACTGCTTGAGCAGCAGCCAGTCCTGGATCGATTCCTCGGGCTTCATACTCATCACGCGCGCCTGATCGACGGGTGAGGCCTTGAGATCCTTGCCCCAGACAAAGTGGATGATGATGGCCTGTACGACCATGATGACGACGATGATCGGCGCGAGGTGATAGACGAACTGGTTGAAGGTGAGGCCGACCTGCGAGCCGATCAGGATGTTCGGTGGGTCGCCGATCAGGGTGGCCGTGCCGCCGATATTGGAGGCAAAGATTTCCGCGAACAAATAGGGATAGGCCGGCACTTTCAACGTCGTGCAGATGGCCAATGTCACCGGAACGATCAGCAGCACAGTGGTGACGTTGTCGAGGAAAGCCGACAGCAGCGCGGTGGTGAACTGCAGCATGAAAAGGATGCCGCCGGGATGCGCCTTCGCCGCTTGTGCCGACCACACCGCCAGATACTGGAACATGCCGGAACGGCGCGACACCGAAACGAGGATCATCATGCCGGTGAGCAGGCCGATGGTGTTCCAGTCGATGCCCTTGATCGCCTCGTTCTGGTCGAGCACGCCGACCAGGATCATGATGCCGGCGCCGACCAGCGCGACGATCGCGCGGTTGACCTTTTCCGACATGATGACGGCGTAGGTGATGGCGAGGATGCAGGTCGATACCCACATCGGATTGAGGCCGAAATAGACTTGAGACGCCGCGTGTGCGGTCATTATTTAAGTCCCCCCGGGGTGCGCACGACACGCCGTTCCCACGCAGGGAAGCTCACGCAAACGCACGATTCCGTCAAGCCAGCTTGAGGATCGGCGAGATCGGCAGCAGCGTCAGGATGACAAACAGCGGCACTAGGACGCAGACCGCCCACAGCAAATAGCCGAAGAAGCTCGGCATCCGCACGCCCTGTTCGGTGGCGATGGCATAGACCATGAGGTTCGGCGCGTTGCCGATATAGGTCAGCGCGCCCATGTAGACTGCGCCCATCGAGATCGCCGCCAGGATGCCGGACAGTGGGCCCATCAGCTCTTTGGCGTCGCCGCCGGCGAGTTCGAAGAACACCAGATAGGTCGGCGCATTGTCGAGGAAGCCCGACAGGATGCCGGTGAGCCAGAAATAGGCCGCTTCGTGCGGCAAGCCGTCCTTGGCGGTGACCGCCTGCAGCAAGAACGCGAAGGTGCCGTCACGGCCGGCCTGCAGCATCGCCATCACCGGAATGATGGCGACGAAGATGCCGGCGAACAGGATCGCGACCTCGCGGATCGGCTCGAAGGTGAAGCCGTTGGCGGCGCGGTGTTCGTCCTTGGTGAGCCACAGCGAGGCCAGCGCGATCAACACCAGCGTCCCATCGCGCAGCAGGTTCTGCAATTCGACGGGCGTGCCGTAAACGTCGAAGGCGATGCCTGGTTTCCAGGTGGCCGAGCCGAGGATCGCGGCGATGATGACGGCGATCAGCAGCAGGTTGATCTTGCCGCGAATGCGGATCGGCGCGGGCGAGGTGTCCGGGGCCGCTTTGTCGGCGCGCGCCATCCAGCTATCGAGCGCAAAGAAAATCGCCAGCAGCAGCACGGCGACGATGAGCGTCTGTAGCCAGAGATGCTGTGCCGTCCAGAAGAAATCGACGCCGCGCAGGAAGCCGACGAACAGCGGTGGATCGCCGAGCGGCGAGAGGGCGCCACCGATATTGGCGACCAGGAAAATGAAAAAGATCACGACGTGGGCGTTGCGCGCGCGCGACGCATTGGCGCGGATCAGCGGCCGGATCAGGATCATCGCCGCGCCGGTGGTGCCGACGATGCTGGCAATGGCCGTGCCGAAGGCGAGGAGCCCGGTGTTGATCCTGGGCGTGCCGCGCACGTCGCCGGTGACGAGAATGCCGCCGGCGACGACGTAGAGCGAAAACAGCAGGACGATGAAACTCAGATATTCCGCCAGCGTGGCGTGCACGAAGGCGGCCAGGGCGGCAGGCGGCCCGAAGGCCACCGCCAGTGGCAGCAGCGTCAGCGCCGCCCAGGCCAAGGCGATCTTGCCGTAGTGGTGATGCCAGATCTTTGGAAACAGCAGCGGGCCGGTGGCGATCGACAGCAGAATGCCGAGAAAGGGCAGCGCCCACGGCCATGTCATCGCCGCTCCGGGAAGCGCCGGCGCGGCCGAGGCGGCCTGCGGCATCAGGTAAAAGATCGCCACGAGGAGGCTCAGTTTTCGCCAGCCGGTCATTTGCTTATCCGCGCTGCGATGTGGTGAAATCGAGGCAACCGATCCAATATCATGGGGGCACTGATGGCCGGAAAATTGCGCTTTGACAATCCAAAGACTTTGCCGACTCCGCCCGGCTACAGCTACGTGGTCGAGGCGACGGGGCCGGTCCGCACCATCTATCTGGCCGGCCAGCTCGGCGTCGACATGGACAACAAATTCGTCGGCGAGGCCGGCGATTTCAGCGCGCAGTGCATCAAGGCGCACGACAACATGACGCTCGCGCTCGCCGCCGCCGGCGCGAAATGGAGTGACGTCGTCAAGATCAACAATTATCTGCTCGATATCACCGAGAACATCGCGGCGTATCGCGGCATTCGCGACCGCTATCTCAATCCGAAGGGACCGCCGGCCAGCACGACCGTTGGCGTGCCGGCGCTGGCGCGGCCGGGCGGGCTGTTTGAGGTCGAGGCGATCGCGGTGTTGCCGGCATAACAGAATGCGCATTACCGACATCCGCGACATCGTCGTTCCGATCTCTTCGTCCATCGCCAACGCCTATATCGACTTCTCGACCATGACCGCGAGCGTGGTCGCGATCTTCACCGACGTGGTTCATGACGGAAGGCCAGTTGTCGGCTTCGGATTCAATTCGAATGGGCGATATGCCCCGCAGGGCCTGTTGCGCGAGCGCTTCATTCCGCGGCTCAAGGCGGCCAAGCCGGACGACATTGTCGACGCGCGCGGCATCATTGATCCGGCGAAAGCCTGGGCCGCGATGATGAAGAACGAGAAACCGGGCGGTCATGGCGAGCGTTCGGTCGCGGTCGGCGTGCTCGACATGGCGCTGTGGGACGCGGTGTCGAAAGCCGAAGGCGTGCCGCTGTGGCGGCTGCTGGCCGACCGCTACAACAACGGCGTCGCCGACGAGACGGCCTGGGTCTACGCCGCCGGCGGCTACTATTATCCCGACAAGGATATTCCGGCGCTGCAGGACGAGATGAAGCATTATCTCGACCTCGGCTATTCGACCGTCAAAATGAAAATCGGCGGCGTGACGCTCGCCGACGATCTCAAGCGCATCGAGGCGGCGCTGAAGGTGGTCGGCGGTAAAGGCGAGAACCTCTGCGTCGACGTCAACGGCCGCTACGACCTCGACGAGGCGATTGCCTGCGGCGACGCCATCGCGCCGTATAACTTGCGCTGGTACGAGGAACCGCTCGACCCGCTCGACTATCTGCTGCACGCCGCTTTGGCGACGCGCTACCGGCCGCCGCTCGCCACCGGCGAGAACCTGTTCTCGATGCAGGACGCGCGCAATCTCATTCGCCACGGCGGGTTGCGCGCCGATCGCGACTGGCTGCAGTTCGATCCGGCGCTGTCCTATGGGCTGGTCGAGTATCTGCGCACGCTCGACATGCTGGCGAGCCACGGCTGGTCGCGGCGGCGCTGCGTGCCGCATGGCGGCCATCAGTTCGCGCTGAATATCGCGGTCGGTCTGGGGCTGGGTGGCAACGAGTCGTATCCGCAGGTGTTCGCGCCCTTCGGCGGTTTTGCCGACACCTGCGCGGTGGTCGACAGCCGCGTCACCATGCCGGACATTCCGGGCATCGGGTTCGAGGCCAAGAACGCGCTCTATGCGGTGATGAAGCCGATGCTCGAAGCGGCGTAACGCGTCTTAGTGCGGCTTGATGCCGGATGCCTTGATCACCGGCCACCACTTTTCAATTTCGGCCTTCTGATAGGCGGCGAGTGCTGCCGGCGATTGCCGGTCACGCGACGGAATTTCAAAACCCTGGGCTTCGAGCCTCTTTTTGATCGCGGGATCGTTGAGCGTCTGGGTGACTGCCAGGTTGATCTTTTGAATGATGTCGGCCGGCGTCCCCTTTGGCGCGAACAGAGCAGCCCAATAGGCGAAGGTGAATCCGCGCAGTCCCGCCTCCTGCATCGTCGGAATGTCGGGCGTGATGGGCATTCGCGCCTCGGACGTGATGCCGAGCGCCTTCACGGAACCGGCCGCGATGTGCGGTTGCGCGGCGGCAATGTTGATGAACATCGCATCGATCTGTCCTGCGACAACGTCCTGCAATGCCGGACCGGCGCCGCGGTAAGGCACCAAACCGAATTCAGCGCCCGATTGTTTGCGCAGCAAGTGGCCGAGCAGATCCGGCGGGCTGCCGATTCCCGCGGTGCCCAATGAAGGCTTGCCGGCGTCCTTTTTCAGCCAGGCGACAAATTCGCTGAGGTTGTTTGCCGGTACGGACTTCTTCGTGATGAGGACCATCGGCGCATCCGGCAGCAAGGCCACGGGCTCGAAGTCCTTGACCACATCATATGACAGCGAAAAGATCGCGGCGTTCGTGACGTGAGTGTTCCATGCGCCGACGACGAATGTGTAACCGTCGGGCGCCGCTTGGGCCACGCGGCCGGTGCCGATGGTGCCGTCTGCTCCCGCGACGTTCTCGATGACAATGGGTTGGCCCAGCAACGGCCGCATCCCCTCGGCGAGAACACGAGCCAGCGTGTCCAAGCCTCCGCCGGGCGCGAATGGCACGACGAATGTAATTCGCTTCGAAGGATAAGTGTCTGCCCATGCAACGCTGCACGGCGACAGCAGCGCGCCCGCGATCGCGGCGGCACGTAAAAAGCGGCGGCGTGAAATGCCCATAATCCGTTTCCCCCGTTGCCCCGCGGCTCATCGCGGGGCTCTTTATGTTTTGTTCGCCGGCTGGACGCGTCGGTCCGGCTTTTGACCAAGTAAGATTGCTATATTGTCGTATGTCAACCGGTATTGTGAGATAATCTACGGAGTAAACGTCAGCGCGCCGTCGAGAACGCGAACCAGATGGCGATGCCGGCGAGCAGCAGCGCCAGCGCGCGCCGCACCGGCCGGCGCCGTGCCTCGCTGGTGGCGAAATGCTGCAGGCGGCTCGCCAGCATGACGATCGAGAAATGCACCGCGGTGGCGATGGCGACGAAAATCGCGGACAGCAATAAAGTCTGCGCCACCACCGAGCCCTCCGGCCGCACGAAACTCGGCACCACGGCGATGAAAAACACCGCCGCTTTGGGGTTGAGCAGATTGGTGATGAGGCCGCGCTGAAAGGCGAGGCGGACGTGTCCGCGCGCGTCGCTCGGCGCGACGTCGGGCGAGGTTTCCGCTTCCGACGACCACGCCTCCCAGGCGAGCCAGGCCATATAGGCGACGCCGGCCCAGCGCAGCATTTCGTAAAGCAGCGGCGACGCGTCGATCAGCGCCGCGACGCCCAACGCGGCGGCCACGCCATAGACCGCATGGCCGAGCGCGACGCCGGTGACGGCCGCGACTCCGGCCTGCCAGCCGCGCGACAGCGACAGCACCGCGAGATAGCCCATGTTGGGGCCGGGCGTGATTTCGATCAGCAGCGCGGTGAGTGCGAAGGCGCCGAGTGAACTGCCGAAGGCGTCGCTCATGCCGGCCGCTTCAATGCGCTTCGTCCCAATTATCCGCGGCGCGGGCGTCGACCTGCAGCGGCACGTGCAGCGAAATCGCCGGATGCGGCGCGCTTGCCATCACCTCCCGGACGATGGCGATGGTGTCGTTCACTTCCTTCTCGGGTACTTCGAAGATCAGTTCGTCGTGCACCTGCAGCAGCATCTGCGCCTTCAACTTTGCCGTTTCCAGCTCGGGCTCCATGCGGATCATGGCGCGGCGGATGATGTCGGCGGCCGAGCCCTGCAGGCGCGCATTGATCGCGGCGCGTTCGTTGAAGGCGCGGATCGAGGCGTTGGAGGCCTTGATGTCCGGGTAGTGGCACTTGCGGCCGAACAGCGTCAGCACATAGCCGTTGGCGCGGCAGAAATCGCGCGTCTCGTCCATGTAGGCGCGGATGCCGGGGAAGCGCTCGAAATATTTCTTGATGTAGGCGCCGGCTTCCTCGCGCTCGATGGAGAGTTGGTTGGCGAGGCCGAAGGCCGAGATGCCGTAGATGATGCCGAAGTTGATGGCCTTGGCGCGGCGGCGGATGTCCGCGGGCATATCCTTGACCGGCACGCCGAACATTTCCGACGCCGTCATGGCGTGGATGTCGACGCCGTCCTTGAAGGCTTGCCGCAGCGCCGGCACGTCGGCGACTTCGGACAGTAGGCGCAGCTCAATTTGAGAGTAGTCGGCCGAGATCAGTTTCATGCCTGCTGCTGCGACGAAGGCCTTGCGGATCTTGCGGCCTTCCTCGGTGCGGATCGGGATGTTCTGCAAATTCGGCTCCGATGACGACAGCCGCCCCGTCGTGGTCGCGGCGAGCGCGTAATTGGTATGCACGCGCTGGGTCTTCGGGTCGACATAGGTCGG
>JANMSZ010000511.1:0-14472 GCA_031389925.1 Hyphomicrobiales bacterium
GAAGGCCGCTTCCGGCCGCCGGAAGCCTATCCGTCGGTGGCGGTCGCGACGTTCAAAACGCATTACCTGTCGACTCACCGCGGCTGGCTCTCGGGTCACGATTTGCGGGTGAAAGGAGCGATCGGCATCGATCCCGGCGAAACCGACGGCCAGCGCCATCATGCGCAACGGATGTTGAGCGCCATTCTAGGTGAGCGCGCGCCGGCTTACGCAAAAGATGACTTTGTGGCGATCGCCGCGTTTCTCGCCGCGACGCCGTCGCGGCTGGTCAGCGTCGGGCTCGACGATATTCTCGGCGTGATCGACCAGATCAATATTCCCGGCACGGTCGGTGAGCACCCGAATTGGCGTCGGAAATTGCCGGTCGCGGTTGAGGACCTGGAGCGGGACGGCGCGCTGCAACGTGTGGCGCAGGCCTTGGCGCAAGCCGGCCGCAGTGGAGCGCCGTAATCAGCCTGCCGGAACGCGCCAGATATCTTCGGCATATTCCCGGATGGCGCGATCCGACGAGAACCAGCTCATGCGCGCGGTATTGAGGATACAGACGCGCCACCAATCGGCCGGCGACTGCCAAAGCCGGTCGAGCGCGCGCTGGGCGTCCCAATAGGTGTCGAAATCCGCGGCCACCATGAAGCGGTCGTAGTCCAGCAAGGCTTCGACGATGGGGCGATAGAGGCCGGCTTCCGGCGGCGAAAATGCGCCGGCGATGAGATCGTGCAACACAGCCTTCAGGCGCGGCGACCCGTCGACAGCTTCGGACCCCCTGGTGTGCGCTTGCTGCTTTTCGGCGACCTCGGCCGCCGTCAACCCGAAGATCATCACATTATCTGTGCCGACATGCTCGCTGATCTCGATGTTCGCGCCATCCAGCGTGCCGATGGTGATTGCGCCATTGAGCGCCAGTTTCATGTTGCCGGTGCCCGAGGCCTCCAACCCGGCCGTGGAAATTTGTTCGGACACGTCTGCCGCCGGAATGATCAATTCGGCAAGGCTGGCGCTGTAGTTCGGAGCGAACACGACTTTTAGTCTGCCGGCGACGACCGGATCGTTGTTGACGACGGCGGCGACGTCGTTGGCGAGTTTGATGATCAATTTCGCGCGCTCATAACTCGCGGCCGCCTTGCCGGCGAATATCTTGACGCGCGGGACATAGTCGCCGTCCGGCCGTTCGCGTATCTCCTGATAGAGCGCAATGGTCTCGAGGATATTGAGCAGTTGCCGCTTGTATTCGTGGATGCGCTTGATGTGCACGTCGAACATCGCCTGCGGATCGATCGCGACCCCGGTGGTGTCCCGTAAGATCTTTGTCAGCCGGACTTTGTTGGCAAGCCTGGCGTTGCGATAGCGTTCGATAAAACTCGGGTCGGTGGATGCGCTCTCAAGCTCCGACAGCAATGTCGGATCGTCGAGCATGCGTTCGCCGAGCGTCTCGACCAAAAGCTTGGTGAGCGGGCGGTTGGACTCGTAAAGCCAGCGCCGGAAGGTAATGCCATTGGTCTTGTTGACGACCCTTGTCGGCGTGGTCATTGCGAGATCGTGGAACAAGTTCTTGCGCAGCAACTCGGTGTGAAGCGCCGAGACGCCGTTGACGCAGTGACAGCCGATGAAGGCGAGGTGTGCCATGCGCACCCGTTTTTCATCGCTTTCATCCACCAGCGAGATGGCCGCGTGGAGTTCGGACGAGACCGATCCGCGTCGCTCGGCCTCCTCAAGATGCAGCCAGTTGATCAGATAGATGATCTGCAAATGGCGCGGCAGCAGCCGGCTGAACAGGCCGATCGGCCAGCTCTCGAGCGCTTCCGGCAGCAGCGTGTGATTGGTGTAGCTCAACGTTGCGCGGGTGATGGTCCAAGCCTGGTCCCACGACAGCGTGTGGACGTCGACCAAGAGACGCATCAGTTCGGCGACGGCGATTGCCGGGTGCGTGTCGTTCAATTGAACCGCGGCGTGGTCGGCGAGGTTGTCCAGCGTGTCGAACTCGGAAAGATGACGGCGGATAAGATCTTGCAACGACGCCGACGTGAAAAAGTATTCCTGCCGCAGCCGCAGTTCCTGACCGGCCGGCGTCGAGTCGTTCGGATAGAGCACCTGCGAGATGGTTTCGGCCTGCGTTCGTGCCGCGCTGGCGCCGGCAACGTCGCCTTGGTTCAGGGCCGACAGTTGGATCGGGTCGGGCGCGCGCGCCGACCACAGACGCAAGGCGTTGACGTGGCGGCCATTCCAGCCGGCGATCGGCGTGTCGTAAGGCACGGCAATAACCTGCTCGGCCGGATACCAGATCGCGCGCGCCGTCGTTTCGTCACCGCCGATATACTCGACCGTGCCGCCAAAGCCGATCATGCAACTTGTTTCGGCGCGGGGGAATTCCCACGGGTTGCCCTGCGCCAACCAGTCTTCCGGAAATTCCTGCTGCCAGCCGTCGCGAATGCGCTGTTCGAACAGGCCGTGCTCGTAGCGGATGCCGTAGCCGTAGGCCGGAATTTTCAACGCAGCCATGCTGTCCATGAAGCACGCCGCCAGCCGGCCCAGCCCACCATTGCCGAGCGCCGCGTCCGGCTCGATCAGTGCCAACCGGTCGAGGTCCACACCCATGTCGGCCAACGCGTGTTTGACCGGATCGACCAGCCGCAGGTTGGTGAGGGTGTCGAGCAGGAGCCGGCCGATCAAGAATTCGATCGACAGGTAATAGACCCGCTTTCGCTTGTGTTGCCGGGTGGTATGGCGCGTCGCCGCCCAGATATCGACAATTCGGTCCCGCACCGCCAATGCCGTGGCGCAGTACCAATCGTGGTCGGTGGCTGAGTCGGTATCCTTGCCGACGACGTACGTCAGTTTGGCGTGGATTGCGTCCCGCAATGCCGTTTCGTCGGCATCCAGGTTGAATTGCAATAGGGACGCTTGCTTATGTTTCAATTTCTTTGCGTCTGGCCGTGTGGAGTTGAGGGCGCGCCGGGGTTCCCAACCGGGAACAGCGTCTTTTGTGTTAAGTCAGTCGGACCTCTCTTCGTTCCGCCCAAAATGGCCTGCCGCCCCGCGTGCGTGGCACGGTCCTTGCTCGCAAACCTATGGCGGCCGGCGTGTCCCAATCGCTGCGAGGAGAACTGAATGACACCCGAACAGGTCGCGATGGTCCAGGAAAGCTTCAAGAAGGTCGTGCCGATCGCGGGCACCGCCGCCGACTTGTTCTACGACCGTCTGTTCGAAATCGCGCCGGATGTGCGCCCGCTGTTTCCGGACGATCTCAAAGAGCAGAAAAAGAAACTCATCGCCATGCTCGCCACCGCGGTCACCAATCTTCACCAGGCCGAGAAGATCATTCCCGCGGTCCAGGAGCTCGGCAAGCGCCACGTCGGCTACGGGGTTACCGCCAAGCATTACGAGCCGGTCGGTGCCGCTTTGCTGTGGACGCTGGAGCAGGGCCTCGGCGCCGATTTCACGCCGCCTCTAAAAGAGGCATGGACCGAAACCTACGTGACACTGGCCGGAGTGATGCAAAATGCCGCAGCGGCGGCTGCTCCGGCGCGATAACCATGAAAAAACAGGGCAGTGGCGTGGAATGGGTCTTGCATGAATAAGGTGCGAATACGCATGAGTAGAGGCCGCGCAGCCATTAGCGGCGCGCCGGCGGAGGCACTGAAGTTGGTCGAAACGCGTAAAGGATCGGAGCCGCCGGGACAGGGCGGTACGTCGCCGTCCGGGCAGCGCGATTCGACGCTCAAGATCGCTATTGTCGATGAAAGCCCGATCCGCGCCGCCATTCTCGAGGACGGCCTGCGCGAGGCAGGCTTCACGCTGGTCGAGCGCATCGCCGAGACGCGCAATCTGCTGGCCCGGGTCTACGCCATGGACCCCGACGTCATCCTGATCGATCTGGAAAGCCCGAGCCGCGACGTGCTGGAGCAGATGTTCCAGATGAGCCGGGCGGTCAAGCGCCCGATCGCCATGTTCGTCGATCAAAGCGACGCCGCCTCGATCGAGGCCGCGGTCGATGCCGGCGTGTCGGCCTATATCGTCGACGGCCTGAAGAAAGAGCGCATCACCAGCATCCTCGATCTGTGCATTTCGCGCTTCAACGCATTCTCGCGCCTCCAGGGCGAGCTCGACCAGGCCAAGGACGCGCTGGAAGAACGCAAGATCATCGACCGCGCCAAAGGCGTACTGATGAAGCTGAAAAAGCTGAGCGAAGAAGACGCCTACGCGCTGCTGCGCAAGACCGCCATGAACGAGCACAAGAAGATCGTCGAGATCGCGCAATCGGTGCTCACTACCGCGGAGCTGTTCAAATGAGCAAGCTTCGCATCGGCTTTATCCCGCTGGTGGACGCGGCCGCCTTGCTGGTCGCCGTCGACGGCGGATTTGCCAAAGACCAAGGGCTCGACGTCGAATTGGTGCGCGAGGTGTCGTGGTCGAACGTGCGCGACAAGCTCAATCTCGGCCTGTTCGACGCCGCGCATCTGCTGGCGCCGGTCGCGGTCGCCTCGAGTCTCGGCATCGGCCACGTCCGGGTGCCCCTCATGACGCCCTTTAATCTAGGCTTTAATGGCAATGCCATCACAGTGTCGCCGCGGCTGTTCGCGGATCTCGCGGCTGCCGCCGACGGCAATATCGCCGACCCGCTGGTGTCGGCGCGCGCGCTCACGCGGCTGGTCGCCGAGCGTAAAAATCGCAATGCCGAGCCGCTGACCTTCGGCATGACGTTCCCGTTCTCGCATCACAACTACCAACTGCGCTATTGGATGGCCGCCGCCGGCCTCGATCCGGACGAAGACGTACGTCTTGTCGTGCTGCCGCCGCCGTACATGGTGGAAAGCTTGGCAAGTGGTCACGTCGACGGCTTCTGCGTTGGCGCGCCGTGGAATTCGGTCGCGGTGGATTCCGGCATCGGCCGCATCTTGCATTTCGGCTGCGAAATCCAATCGCGCGTCACGGAAAAAGTGTTCGCCGTGCGCGAACGCTGGGGTGACGAAAATCCCGGCAAGCTCGCAGCTATGATCCGCGCTCTGTCGGCGGCGGCGGACTTTGTCGAGGGCAAGAGTAATCTCGATGCTGTGTCGACGATCGTCGGGCGGCGACTTGATGTCGATCCCGAACTGATCGTACGGACCTTGACCGGCGTGTTGAAGGTTTCACCGGACGGCGCCACCCGCAGCAGCGACCGTTACATCATGATCGGCCGCAACGGCGCCAAGCGCCCCGATCCGGTGCAGGCTGCCTGGATCTATGCGCAGATCGTGCGTTGGGGTCAGGCGCCGATGTCGGAAGAACTGCGCGGTCATGCGCAAGCTGTCTTCCGCGCCGACCTTTACGATGCAGCGCTTGGCGCCGCGCCATCGCCCAATGATGGCGAGCCGCATGACGGCATCGGCGCCTTCGTCGGTCCTGAATTCGTGCCCGGCGATATCGCTGCGCATCTGGCCGTATGGCGGCCCAGGCGCTCGGAACGGCCGCGTCTGTCGATTGTCCGTTAATTATTGCATTGCACAATAAAGTCGCAGCTTGCGCCGGCCATAAGCAAAAGCATTGTTTTTATGCAGCCAGAGAGCTTGGCTGAATTTCTATCAACCCATTGATAAATCTATATTTAGTTCACCGCAGCGGAGTTGGCACGACACTTGAATAGCTAAACGTCGGAAGCGCCGTCAGGGCGCTCGAGCCCGATGATGGGCTGACAGCAATGCCGCTGTCTGGGGAGCACGATACGTGCGCTTCAGGCTGCGGCTTTTTTGTTTTTAGGGCGGGTACAAGACGGCGAACAGGAACGGCAGACCGGGTCACTCGAAACACTAGAAGGACAAGTGGGAACAATGACGATCAACAAGACAAGCGATGGTAAGGGCAAACTCAATCGCCGTTCGTTTTTGAAATCCAGCGCCAGCACCGCTGCGCTGCTCGGTGCGGTCGGTACGCAATTTCCGTTTGGCGTCCACATCGCGCAGGCCGCGGGACCTGAAGTCACCAAGGCGACGCTCGGCTATATCGCGCTGACCGACGCCTCGGCGCTGGCCATCGCCAAGGAAAAAGGCATGTTCGCCAAGCATGGCATGCCTGACGTCGAGATCGCCAAACAGGCGTCGTGGGGCGCGACACGCGACAACCTCGTGCTCGGCTCCGAGAACAACGGCATCGATGGCGCGCACATTCTCTCGCCGATGCCCTATCTGATCTCGACCGGCAAGGTGACGCAGAACAACGTCCCGACGCCGATGTACCTGATGCTGCGCTTGAATCTTGATGCGCAGGCGATCTCGGTTTCGAACGAGTTCAAGGATCTCAAGGTCGGGACCGACGCATCGCCGCTGAAGGCCGCTTGGGCGGCGAAGAAAGCGGCCGGCAAGGATGTGAAGGTCGCCATGACCTTCCCCGGCGGAACGCATGATCTCTGGATGCGGTATTGGCTCGCCGCTGGCGGCATCGATCCCGACAAGGACATCGCCCTCATCACCGTGCCGCCGCCGCAGATGGTGGCGAACATGAAGGTCGGCAACATGGACGCCTTCTGCGTCGGTGAGCCGTGGCCGAACCAACTCGTCAACCAGGATATCGGCTACACCGCTTGCACCACCGGCGAAGTCTGGGGAAAGCATCCGGAAAAGGCGCTCGGCATGCGCGCGGCCTGGGTCGACAAGAATCCAAACGCCGCCAAGGCGATCTTGATGGCGGTGATGGAAGCCCAGCAATGGTGCGAGAAGATGGAGAACAAGGAAGAGCTCGCCACCATCGTCGGCAAGCGGCAATGGTTCAACGTGCCGGTGCCCGACATCCTCGGCCGCCTCAAGGGCGACATCAACTACGGGAATGGCCGCGTTGTAAACGGCACAAAGCAGTACATGAAGTTCTGGAGCGAGCACGCCTCGTATCCATTCAAGAGCCATGACGCCTGGTTCGTCACCGAGGACATCCGCTGGGGCAAGTTCGAAGCCACCACCGACGTCAAGGCGCTGGTCGACAAGGTGAACCGCGAGGATCTGTGGCGCGAAGCCGCCAAATCCCTCGGCGTCGCCGCCGCCGATATCCCGGCTTCGTCCTCGCGCGGCAAGGAAACCTTCTTCGACGGTAAGGTCTTCGATCCGGCAAATCCCGCCGCCTACCTCAAGAGCCTCGCCATCAAACGCGTCGAAGTCTGACGCCTGCGGGCCGCCCGTTCGCGGGCGGCCCGATCACTTCGTCCAAACCGGAGCAATGATGCGATGAACATGCCACTGGCGAAATCCGAAATCTCGGCCAGCATACCCTCGGCCCCGACCACGCCTGTCGCTGCGAAAGTCTTGCCGTTGCCGCTGAAGCAAAAGGCGATGAATACACGCGTCACTGCAACGCTCGGCAAGATCGCCGCCGCAGTGATCCCGCCGCTGGTCATGATCGCGTTGCTGCTGATCGTTTGGCAGGTGCTGTGCATGCGTCCGGGCGCGACGCTGCCCACGCCTACCAAGATTTGGACCGAGGCCTACGATCTGATTGTCGATCCCTTCTTTGTCGCCGGGCCGCAGGACATCGGTCTTGGCTGGCGCGTGCTGATCTCGTTGCAGCGTGTCGCCATCGGCTACGGCTTCGCTGCCTTGTTCGGCATCATGCTCGGCACGCTGATCGGCCAGTCGGTCTGGGCGATGCGCGGCCTCGATCCGATCTTCCAGGTGCTGCGCACGATTTCGCCCCTGGCCTGGCTGCCGATTTCGCTGGCGGCGTTTCGCGACAGTCAGCCGTCGGCAATCTTCGTCATCTTCATCACCTCGGTCTGGCCGATCATCATCAATACCGCGGTCGGCATCCGCAACATTCCCCAGGACTACCGTAACGTCGCCGCCGTGCTGCGGCTCAATCACGTCGAGTTCTTCTGGAAGATCATGATCCCGTCGGCGGCGCCCTACATCTTCACCGGCCTGCGCATCGGCATCGGTCTGTCCTGGCTCGCCATTGTCGCCGCGGAAATGCTGACCGGCGGCGTCGGTATCGGGTTCTTTATCTGGGACGCTTGGAATTCCTCGCGTCTGCCCGACATTTTCATCGCTCTCGCCTACATCGGAATCGTCGGCTTCGTGCTTGACCGCTTGGTTGCAGGCCTCGCCTCTATCGTCACCCGCGGCACTTCAGCGAACTGATTTGGGCCAATTGAGGAGCTTATTCATGACCGCCTATTGCAGAATCGATCACGTCGACAAGTCCTTTAAGCGCGGCAACACCGAGACCCTGGTGCTTAAGGCCATCACGCTGGATGTGGAGAAGGGCGAATACGTCTCCATCATCGGTCACTCCGGCTGCGGCAAGTCGACCTTGCTCAACATCGTCGCCGGGCTGACGCCGGCGACCAATGGCGGCGTCATCCTCGAGGGCCGTCACGTCAATGAGCCGGGCCCGGACCGCGCCGTCGTGTTCCAGAACCACAGCCTGCTGCCGTGGCTGACGGTCTACGAAAACGTGCGGCTCGCCGTCGACAAGGTTTTTGGGTCGAAGAAGTCGCGCGCCGAGCGTGACGCCTGGACGCTGCACAATCTCGATCTGGTGCAGATGGCGCACGCCAAGGACAAGCGCCCGTCGGAAATCTCCGGCGGTATGAAGCAACGCGTCGGCCTTGCCCGCGCGCTGGCGATGGAGCCGAAGGTTCTTCTGCTCGACGAGCCGTTCGGCGCGCTCGACGCGCTCACCCGCGCGCATCTGCAGGACACGGTCATGGGCCTGCATCAGAAGCTCGGCAACACCGTGATGATGATCACCCACGATGTCGACGAAGCCGTGCTGCTGTCGGACCGCATCGTCATGATGACCAATGGTCCGGAAGCCCAGATCGGCGAGATTCTGACCGTGCCGCTGACCCGGCCGCGTAAGCGGCTCGAACTTGTGGCCGACGCCACCTTCCTCAAATGCCGTCAGCGCGTGCTCGAGTTCCTGTACGAGCGGCACCAGTTCGTCGAGGCGGCATGAGCCGCATGATCCCGAAAAGTGGTCACCGGTTTTCGGACAAGATCGTGCGGAGAAAAGCATGAGCGAACCGCTCGTCATCGTTGGTAACGGCATGGCCGCGATGCGGCTGGTGCAGGAACTGAGCCAGCGCGCGCTCGGTCGCTACTCCGTTGCCGTCGTCGGTGAAGAGCCCCACCTCGCCTATAACCGGGTGTTGCTGTCGTCGGTACTCGCGCGCGAGACCTCACGCAGCGAAATCGAGTTGAAGCCGGCGCAATGGTGGCGCGATCGTGGCGTCACGTTGCTGTACGGACACACCGCGATCGCCATCGATCCAAGCATCCGCCGCGTGCGCTTGGCCAATGGCGCGACGCTGCCGTTCACGCAACTGGTTTTGGCAACCGGCTCGCGACCGATCCGGCTCAATGTCCCCGGCATGGACTTGCCCGGTGTGATGACGTTCCGCGATCTCGGCGACGTCGCGACCATCGAAGCGGCGGCGGCTCAGCAAACCAAAGCCGTCGTGATCGGTGGCGGGTTGCTGGGACTGGAAGCCGCCTATGGCTTGGCGAAAGCCGGCGCCCAGGTTTCCGTGGTCCATTTGATGGACCGGCTTATGGAGCGCCAGCTCGATGCGCGGGCTTCGGCTCTGCTCAAGCGCGCGGTCGAAGCGCGGGGCATTACCGTCCATCTCAACGCCGAGACGGCCGGCATTCGCGGGGATAAGCGCGCGCAGGCCGTCGAGCTTAAGGACGGGCAGTTCATCCCGGCCGATCTCGTTATCGTCGCCGCTGGTATCCGGCCGAATGTCGACCTCGCGCGCACGGCCGATCTCGATGTCGGCCGCGGCATCGTGGTCGACGATCACCTGCAGACCAGCAAAGCCGGCATTCACGCCATCGGCGAGTGCGCCGAGCATCGCGGCATCAGCTACGGCTTGGTCGAGCCGGCTTACGAGCAGGCGCGCGCGCTCGCCATGCATCTGGCGGGGCAGGGCGGCAGCTATAACGGCAGCGTGCTGGCGACCAATCTCAAGGTGTCGGGCGTCAACGTGTTTTCGGCCGGGGATTTCCTCGGCGTACCGGGCACCGAACAGATCGTGCTGTCCGATGACGGTCTCGGTACGTACAAGAAGCTGGTGATTGCCGACGGGCAGCTGGTGGGTGCTGTGCTGTTCGGCGATACCGTTGACGGCCTTTGGTATCTTGAGTTGATCCGCCAGGGCGCCTCGATCGAGGCGATCCGCGATGACCTGATGTTTGGTCGCGCCATGGCCGAGCGCAGCGTCCCCAAAAAATTGGCGGCGTGAGGCCGCCATGTCCAGCGACTTCACCCCGGACCAGAAACGCTACCTCGAAGGCTTCGCCTCCGGCCTCACCGCGGCGCGCGCCGCGCGCGGGCAGTTGCCGGCGGGTGGCGGCGCATCGAGCGAGCCGACCGGGCCGGACGCCATCCACCTCAAGGCGCAGGATCGCGTGGTTGCCGCCGGCGGCACGCTGTCCGATCAGGAAAAGATCAAGCGCGAGCAGCATCCGTTCGATGCCTATGACCGGCTCAAGCAACAGGCCCGCGACAACGTGGCGCCGAAGACGGCCGACAATTTCCGCTGGCGCTACTACGGGCTGTTCTATGTAGCGCCGGCGCAGACCTCGTACATGTGCCGGCTACGCATTCCCAACGGCATTGTCACGCACTGGCAGATGGCCGGCCTGGCCGAACTCGCCGACAAATATGCGCACGGCTACAGCCACGTCACCACGCGCGCCAATCTGCAGATGCGCGAGATCGAGCCGAAAGATGCCGTGACGATCGTCGAGTCCCTCATGGATCTCGGTCTCGGCTCGCGCGGCACCGGCGCCGACAATATTCGCAACGTCACCGGCACGCCGACCGCCGGGATCGATCCGCAGGAACTGCTCGACACGCGGCCTTATGCCCGCGAATGGCATCATCACATCCTCAACGAGCGCGCGCTGTACGGCCTGCCGCGCAAGTTCAACGTCGGCTTCGACGGCGCCGGCCGTATTCCAGTGCTGGAAGACACCAACGACATCGGCTTCCAGGCCGTCGAGGTGAAGGACGGCTTCGGCACCGAGCCCGGCATCTGGTTCCGGCTCGCGCTTGGCGGCATCACCGGGCACAAGGATTTCGCCAAGGACACCGGCGTCATCGTCAAGCCGGAGGAGGCGACGCAGGTCGCCGACGCCATCGTGCGCGTCTACATTGAGCACGGCGACCGTACCGACCGCAACAAGGCGCGGCTCAAATATGTGCTCGACGCCTGGGGCCTGCCGAAGTTCGTCGCGCATGTGGAAGAGAAGCTCGGCCGCGCGCTGACCAAGGTGCCGGGCGAGGTGGTGCTGCCGCGCCCGGTCTACGACCGCTCCGCGCACATTGGTGTTCATCAACAAAAGCAGGCCGGCCTCAATTGGATCGGGGTCGTGCTGCCGGTGGCGAAACTCACCGCCGATCAGATGCGCGGGCTGGCCAAGATCGCGGCCGATCTCGGCGACGGCGATATCCGCCTCACGGTCTGGCAGAATCTCCTGATTTCCGGCGTCGCCGACGACAAGGTCGCGCTCGCCGTCGCCGCCATCGACGCGCTCGGCCTGCCCACGCAAGCAACCTCGATCCGCGCCGGACTGGTGGCCTGCACCGGCGCGACCGGCTGCCGCTTTGCCGCCGCGCACACCAAGGAGCAGGCCGAGGAGATCGCGCAATGGTGCGAGGCGCGCGTCGAGCTCGACGGTCCGGTCAACATTCATCTCACCGGCTGCCATCACTCCTGCGCGCAGCATTACATCGGCGATATCGGCCTGCTCGCCTGCAAGGTCGACGTCGGCGAGGACGCCGATCCGGTCGAGGGCTATCACGTCTATGTCGGCGGGGGCTTCGGGCCGGACGCCGCCTTGGGCCGCGAGATCTACCGCGACGTCAAAGCCACCGATGCGCCGCGCGCCATCGAGCGCATGCTGAAAGGCTACATGGCGCACCGCGCCGCGCGCGACGAAACCTTCCTTACGTTCGCGCGCCGGCATGAGGTCGATGCGCTGAAGACGATGTTCGACGCGGAGGCCGCATGATGAAAAACGTGCCGTCGCCGATTCCCTCGCTGGTGCCCGAAACAGCGCCGTTCTCCGAGGACCAGCGCGCCTGGCTCAACGGCTTCTTCGCCGGGCTGGTTGCGCTCGACAACTCGGGCGTGACGCCGCTGCCGGGCGACCAGGCCGCCGCCCTGATGTCGGGCGCGGCGAGTGCCAAGAGCGCCGAGGACGACGACGGCGGCGCGCCGTGGCACGACCAGACCTTACCGCTGACCGAACGCATGAAGCTCGCGGACGACAAGCCGCTGCGCTGGAAGATGATGGCGGCGATGGCGCAGCAGGATTGCGGCCAGTGCGGCTACGACTGCAAGAATTATTCCGGCGCGATTGTTTCCGGCAAGGAAGAGCGGCTGAATCTCTGCGTGCCGGGCGGCAAGGAAACCGCCCGCATGGTCAAGAAGCTCGCCGAAGAACTCAAGAGTGCGCCAGCCTCAGCTGCGCCGAAGCCCGAGCCCGCACCGACGGTGGCGCCGCAGCCGCAAATTCCGCCCGGCACGTCGCGCGACAATCCCGTCATCGCTAAAGTCCTGTCGCGCAAGCTGCTCAACAAAGCCGGCTCCGAAAAGGAAACCTGGCACGTCGAATTCGATCTCTCGTCTTGCGGTCTCGACTACACCGTGGGCGATGCTTTCGGCCTGTTTCCGTCCAACGATCCGGCGTTGGTAGATAGCGTCATCAAGGCGCTCGGCGCGCCGGCGGATTTTCCGATCGGCGGCCGCACCTTGCGCGAATGCCTCACCGACGGCGTGTCGCTGTCGCCGGCGCCCGACATGCTGTTCCAATTGTTCTCCTACATCACCGGCGGCGGCCGCCGAAAGAAAGCCAGCGCGCTGGCCGCTGGTGAAGACCCGGACGGCGACGCCGCGACGCTCGACGTGCTGGCGGCGATCGAGAAATTCCCCGGCATCCGGCCCGATCCCGAAGCCTTCGTCGAAACGCTCGATGCGCTGCAGCCGCGGCTTTATTCGATTTCGTCCTCGCCCAAGGCCAACCCCGGCGCTGTCGCGCTCACCGTCGACACCGTGCGCTACCGCGTCGCGGGCCGCGACCGGCTCGGCGTCTGCTCCACATTGCTGGCCGACCGTATCGCGCCCGGCGCGGAGCTGAAAGTCTATGTGCAGAAGGCGCACGCCTTCGCGCTGCCGGCCGATCCACAAGTGCCGATCATCATGGTCGGGCCCGGCACCGGCGTGGCGCCGTTCCGCGCCTTCCTGCAGGAGCGTCAGGCCGTCGAAGCGCCGGGCCGCAACTGGCTGTTCTTCGGCCATCAGCGCTCCAACTGCGACTTCTTCTACGAAGACGAATTCAAGGCGATGAAGGACGGCGGCCATCTCACCCGGCTGACGCTGGCGTGGTCGCGCGATGCGGCTGAGAAGATTTACGTGCAGGACCGCATGCGCGAAGTCGGTCGCGATCTGTGGACCTGGCTCGTCGACGGCGCGCACATCTACGTCTGCGGTGACGCCAAGCGCATGGCCAAGGATGTCGAACTGGCGCTGGTCGATATCGTGGCCAAGCACGGCGTCCGCAGCGCGGACGACGCGGCGGCTTTTGTCGGCGACCTGAAGAAATGCGGCCGCTACCAGCAGGACGTCTATTGATGAACGCGCCCGCGCAGCATCCGCCGGCGGTGCGCACGGCGTGTCCGTATTGCGGGGTGGGTTGCGGCGTGCTCGCCAAGCCCGACGGCAGCGGCGGCGCGGTGATCGCCGGCGATCCAGCGCATCCCTCCAATTTCGGGCGGCTGTGCTCGAAGGGCTCGGCGCTCGGCGAGACGCTTGGGCTCGAGACACGGCTTTTGCATCCGATGTTACGGCAAGCCGATGGAGCGCTGGCGCAAATCTCATGGGACAGCGCGCTGGACAAAGTGGCCAAGGGCTTCGCCGACACGATCGCTAAATACGGCCCGGACTCGGTGGCGTTCTATCTCTCCGGTCAGTTGCTGACGGAAGATTATTATGTCGCCAACAAGCTGATGAAGGGTTTCATTGGTTCGGCGAATGTCGACACCAATTCGCGGCTGTGCATGTCCTCGACCGTGGCCGGCCACCGCCGCGCCTTCGGCGCCGACACTGTGCCCGGCACGTACGCCGATCTCGATGTCGCCGATCTGATCGTGCTCGTCGGCTCCAACGCCGCCTGGTGCCATCCGGTGCTGTACCAGCGTATGATCGCCAACAAACGGGCCCGCGGCGCCAAAATCGTCGTGATCGACCCGCGCCGCACCGCCACCGCCGAAGACGCCGACTTATTCCTTTCCGTCGCGCCCGGCATGGACACGGTGCTGTTCAGCGGCCTGCTGGTGCATCTCGCTGACGCGCTGGCGTTCGACTACCAATATCTCGACGCCTACACGACGGGACTGACGGAAGCACTGGTGCGCGCGCGTGAGATCGCGCCGGATGTTGCCGTCACTGCGCACGCCGCCGGCCTTGCCGAAGCCGATGTCGCGCGCTTCTTCGAGTTATTTAGG
>JANMSZ010000329.1:0-9670 GCA_031389925.1 Hyphomicrobiales bacterium
GTTTTTTCTTCACCTCCCCCTGGAGGGGGGAGGTCGGATCGCGCAGCGATCCGGGAGGGGGTGAGCTTTCTTCGGATGAGTTCACCCCACCCCGCGCGCTTGCAGCGCGCGACCCTCCCCCTCCAGGGGAGGGTGAAGTGAAGTCGTCGTCACCAATTCCCAATTCTCTCGCCAACGCCGGATCGAGCCCGGTGACCGGCGCGCCGGTGTAGTCAGCCTGCGGCGCTTCGCCGAAGCCGTCAGCGTCTTTGGGCGTCGATTTGCGCGCCTGATGCGCGGCGGAGAAATCCTTGCGGCGGTCGAATGAATTATCCGGCGGCGGCTGCAATCCTGAGTTTTTGCCGGTGCCGGAACCCATGCCGGCGGTTCCCCGGGCAATGCAGGGATTGAGCAGCGCATCCAGCGCGTCGTCGGCCTTCGGCGCATCCGGGCGCGACGCCTTGGCGCGCGAAGGTCTTATACGATGCTCGGCTCCGCCTCGCGGGGCGGGATCTTTCGGTTTTTTCGGGGGCTTCGGCATGGCTCATCCAATATGGGGCGAGTCCGCCGGCAGTGAAAGGCGCGGCGGCGTGCCGGCTGTGCGACGCTCCCATAGATTGTATATATGACAAAAAGCACGTAATCTTGCCGGGTCGCCGCCTGCGTGGCGGCCAAGCCGCGAGGGAACAGCCATGGCCTTCCCGGAACCAGACCCGCGCCCCGGCCCGTTGCCGGACTTGCGCAATCCGTTTCCGTGGCGGCGGTTGATCGCCGCTTTCGCCATCCTTGCCGCGCTCGCGCTGCTTGGCGTGTTGAAGATCGTGCGGATCGACGCCTGTTCCCAGATCACGATCCTCGACTATCTGCGTGGCAGATATTTGACCCCGCCGCCGGGCAGCGCGCAGGTCACCTTTCTCGGCGTGACGACGCTGCTGATCGTCAACGGTTCGAACGCGGTGCTCGTCGACGGTTATTTTACGCGGCCGGACGGCGATCTGGCGCCGGGCGACCTGGCGGTGTCGCCCGTTCCGGCCACGGTCGAGAGCGCGCTCAGCGGCCTCGGTATCAAGACGCAGGGCGCGCCCAGTGGGCCGCTCACTTTGGCCGGGGTCGTGGTCAATCACTCGCATTACGACCACGCGCTCGACTCCGCCGAGGTGGCAAAACGGACCGGCGCATTGCTGGCAGGCTCGCAGACCACGCTGAACATCGCCCGCGCCTCGAGCGTGCCCGAGGAGCGCCTGCGGCTGTTCAACGCCGACGGTGAAACGAAAGGCTGCCTCGGTCCATTCTCCTACACTGCCGTCCACACCGGACATCTCAGCACGATCTTCGGCATTCCCTATCCCGGCGAAATCACCACGCCGACGATTCCGACGACCGTCAGCGGCTATCGCGAAGGCGGTACCTATGCGCTGTTCTTCAATTTTTCGAGCGGGAAGAGGTTGATGGTGCAGGGCAGCGCCGGCCGCAAGACCGATGCGCTCAAGGACTATCGCGCCGACGTTGTTTTCCTCGCCGTCGGCGGTCTCAACAGTGGATTGGGTCAAACCCGCAGCGACATCGTCTGGAACGAGACCGTCGGCATGGTGCATCCGGCGCGCGTCTACCCGATCCACTGGGATCCGTTGGGCGGGCCACTCACCGACACGCCGACCGCTGTCGGACAGGCCGGGCTCGACTTCGCGCAAGCCCGCGCGACGGCGGCAGGCATCGAATTACGCAAGCCGCTGGTCGGGGCGTCGTTTGATGCCTTCGGCCCCTAAGCGCAATCGGTACGCAGAGCTAGGCGCGACATTCTCGCGACATTGGAACATCACGCCAGCTAGGCGTCCTCGATACAAATCTCCGCAAAGCCTTGCTAGACTTTGAACCGGCGGCTTCCGGCGCGCGACCAAGGAAACGCGTGCCGGGCCGCTCGCGCCGGCATGGGTTGAAATCGCGGAGGTTCCCGATGACGTTGACGCCCTTGTTCCGGCCGGCGCTCGCCGCCGCCGCGATCACGGTTTTCTGCGCGCAGGCGATGGCGCAGCCCTACACCGAACGCGCCTACAACCCGCCGGTCGGCAGCCGCTGGTCGATCGTGTCGTCTTCCGAGAGCGAGCAGATCGGCGGCGGCGGGGCCCCGAAGACGCAGCAGATCCGCAGCCGCGCCGAGCTGACCATCGAGGAAAAACTCGCCGACGGATTCCGCGTCACCTATGTCAACCGCGAGCTCAACGTGACCGGCAACGCGCCGGGAACGGAGATCGGCGCCACCGCTCTTGGCGCGCTGAAGGGCATCGTCGTGCGTGCCCGCACCGACAAGTCCGGCAGGCCGGTCGCGGTGGAGAATCTCGATGAAGTGAGGTCGGCCATACGCACGATGATCGAGCGCATGGCCAAGGCCTTCGAGCAGAAGCCGCAAATAGCCGGCTTCATCCGGCAGATGATGGAGGGGTTCCTCATCGCCGATGAGAAGGCGGCCGCCACCTCCCTGATGGAGGACTTGCCGGCGCTGGCGGCGGGGCAGAATACCGGGCTTAAACCCGGCGAGGTGCGGCGCGAGCAAGACGAAACTGCGAACCCGCTCGGCGGCGCCGCCATCAAGTCGTCGCTGGTCACGCGCATCAGCGAATGGAACGACAAAGCCGGCACCGTGCGCTTCACGCGCAAGTCCGAGATGGACGCCGAGGCGCTCAAGACCGCCACGCTCGACATGGTGCGCAAGCTCGCCGCCGTGGCCGACGGCAAGATCACGCCGGAAATGCTCGAGATGTCGAAGCAGATCACCTTTACGACCGAATCGACGACGCTGATCGACGTGCGCGACGGCATGACGACGAATATCGACGACCGCGCGACCTCCGGCATCAGCCTGAAGGGTCAGAGCATGCGTAAAGTCGAGAAGAAAACGGTCTCGGTGACGCCGCTGGCGAAATAATTCCGGCTTTCCGTGCTGCGTTCCGGTGCTAGACTGCCGCAAAATCAAAACGGCAGGGGGAACGCATGTCCGGAACCAAATTCACACGTCGTATGCTGTTGGCGGGCGCAATGGCCGCGCCTTTCGTAAACGGCGCCAACGCGCAGGCAGCTTGGCCGAACCGGCCGGTCCGGGTCATGGTGCCCTATCCGCCGGCCGGCGGCGCCGACACCACGGCGCGCATCGTCTACGCCAAGGTCAGCCAGATCCTCGGCCAGCAATTCGTCATCGAAAATCGCGGCGGCGCCGGCGGCACCATCGGCGAGGCCGTGATCGCGAAGGCCGAGCCGGACGGCTACTCCATGCTGCACGACGGCACGGCGCATTCGATCAACGGCGCGCTCTATACCAACCTGCCTTTCGACTACCGCAAGGACTTCGACGCGGTGGCGCTGGTCTCGCTGGTGCCGAACATTCTGGTGGTGACGCCGTCGCTGCCGGTGAAGACGCTGGCCGACGTCATCGCCTATGCCAAGAAGCAACCCAACGGTATCGACGTGGCGTCGTCCGGCAACGGCACGCTGCAGCATCTTTCGCTCGAGGTCTTTAAGTTCGCCACCGGCGTCAAGGTCAATCACGTGCCGTATCGCGGCGGCGGACTGGCGCTTAACGACGTGATGGGCGGGCAGGTCGGGTTCTTCTTCGCCAACGGTTCGTCGGTGGTCGGCCTGATCACGGGCGGCAAGATCAAAGCGATCTGCCACACCGCCAAGGGCAAGCTCGCCAGCCTGCCCGACGTGCCGTCCGCGGTCGATACCGTGCCGGCGCTGGAGGCTTATGAATGGAACGGCGTGTTCGTGCCGCGCGGCACGCCGCCGGCGATCATTGCGAAGCTCAACGCCAGCATCAACGAAGCGATCGCCTCGGCGGAGGTCAAGGAGCGCTTTGCCCAACTCAATATCGCCTCGCGTCCGAACACAGCCGTCGAATTCCGCGCCTTCGTCGATCAGCAGATGGACCACTGGGGCAAGGTGGTGAAGGAAGCGAACATCAAGTTGGGTTGAGGCTTTGCCCCAGGAATCGTCAAGCGAACCGCCCCTTATCGCCGGCCCGGTGGCGCAGCCGAAACGGCCGCGTATCATGCCGCCGCCCGGCGCCTGGGATACGCACGCCCATATTCTCGGGCCGCCCGACAAATTCCCCTACACCGAAGGGCGCGGCTACACGCCGCCCGACGCGCCGGCGGAAAAGTTCGTCGCGCTGCTCGACCATCTCGGCTTTGCGCGCGGCGTCGCGGTGCAGGGTAATGCGCACGGCTATGACAACCGCGTGCTGCTCGACGCGCTGACGCGTTATCCGCAGCGCCTGCGCGGCGTCGGCATCACCGATACCCGCGTTGCGCCGGAGACGCTGCGCGACTGGGACCGGCTCGGCATGCGCGGCTTGCGCTTTCATTTGTTTTCCGACGCCGGCAAGCCCGGCTATGTGCGCGGCGTCGGGCTCGACGTGTTCGAGGTGTTCCGCAAGGTGATGGGCGAACTCGGCTGGGTCATGCAGATTTTCTGCGATTGGCGGCTCATGCAGGACTTGGCGCCCGTCTTGCGAGGCATCTCTTTGGAAATGCCGGTGATAATCGACCACATGCTGCACATTCCGGCGGAGCGCGGCGTCAACGATCCGAATTTCCAGGCGTTGCTCAAGCTGGTGGGCAAGGGCCATGTGCATGTGAAGGTGTCGGGCAATTATCGTCTGTCGTCGCAATTCCCCGACTACCCCGACGCCAAGCCGTTCCACGACGCGCTGGTCGCCGCCAATCCCGAGCGGCTGATGTGGGGCACCGACTGGCCGCATCCCTCGATCGCCGCCGAAGTGATGCCGGACGACGGCCATCTGCTCGACCTGTTCATGGATTGGACGCCGGACGAAACCACGCGCCGGCGCATCCTCGTCGAGACGCCGGAAAGATTATTCGGCCGTTGAACCTCCCGAAACCGTGACACGACCAACAGGTTCGGATTGCGTAAGATCGCAGTCCACATGGCGGCATCGGGCTGCCTGAATTTTAATCGCGACGCCCGGAGGACGACATGAATCGCATAACGCTTGGCCTTCGGACGGTCGCGACCGTCGCGCTGCTGGGCCTGTGTGCGCCGGCGGCCTTCGCGCAATCGGGGCCTTGGACCGAGCGTCCTTACAATCCGCCGGTCGGCAGCCGCTGGTCGATCGTGTCGCAGACCGATTCCGACGAAACGCGCGCCGGCGGCGAGCGGCGCGAGCGCCATGTCAACATGCGTTCCGAGTTGACGATCGACGAGAAGACGTCGACCGGGTTCAAGATTTCCTACGCGGTGCGCGACCTGACGGTCACCGGCAACGCGCCGGGCACCGAGCTCATGCAGACCGCGTTCGGCGCGATCAAGGACATCGTCGTGCGCGGCCGCGCCGATCCGTCGGGCAAGCCCTTCGTCGTCGACAATCTTGAAGAGGTGAAGGCGGCCATGCGCGTTGTGGTCGAACGCATGGCCAAGGCGTTCGAGAGCAAGCCGCAGGCTGCCGCTATCCTCAAGCAATTGCTGGAGGGTATGCTCATCGTCGACGGCTCGGACGCGGCGCGCATCTACATGGAAGATTTGCCGACCTTGGCGGCCGGGCAGAATACCGGGCTCAAGCCCGGCGGCTCGCGGCGCGAGGACGAGAAGATAGACAGTCCGCTCGGCGGCGGTCAGATCAAGTCGACGCTGGTGTCGCGGCTCACCGCGTGGGACCAAACCACCGGCAAGGCCTTCATTACCCGCAAGCGCGAAATGGATCCGCAGAGCTTGAAGGATGTGACCATCGCCCTGACGCAAAAGATCATGTCGGCGGCGACAGATAAAGCAACGCCGGAGGTGTTTGAGGCCATGAAAGGCATCAAGTTCACGCTGGAGAACGAGGCGGTGATCGAGGTGCAGGACGGCATGGCGCGGCGCATCGACGACCGCTCGTACATGAACACGAGTCTGATGGGCCACTCCGTGACGAAGATCGAAAAGAAGGTTGTGACCGTCACGCCGCTGGCGAAGTAACGGCTTTCTTCCACAGCTGCTTCGAGGCGAGCGCCGCGCCTTCGGCCAGCGACTGCAGCTTCATCCAGACGATCTTGGTGTCGACCTGAACGCGGCCGGCAAAGGTGCCGAAGCCGCAATCGACGCCGCCGATCAGGCTTTCGCGGCCGACCACGCTGGCGAAATTCAGCAGGCGGTCGGCAACCAGTTCCGGATGCTCCACGGTGTTGACGGTGGAATCGATGACGCCCGGAATGATGACCTTGCCCGGCGGCAGCTTCACCTCGCGCCAGATTTTCCACTCATGCTCATGACGGCCATTGGCGGCCGGGAACGACACGGCCGTCGGCTTGGCGGTGAGCACGATGTCGATGATGTCTTTGAGCGGAACGTCGGTGTGATGCGGCGCCATGGTCGAACCCCAGCACACATGCATGCGCATGCGGTCGGCGGGAATGCCGGCGACGGCGTGGTTGAGCGCGGCGACGTTGACGGCGATGATCTTTCGGAAGTCGGCCAGGCTCTTGTCGAGATAGACCATGTGGCGGAGCATCGCGAGGTCCGGACAATCGAGCTGCAAAATGAAGCCGGCATCGACGATGGCCTTGTATTCGCGGCTCATCACGTCGGCCAGCGCATAGACGTAGGCCTCTTCGGTCTTGTAGTGCTTGTTCTTCAAGTAGCGTGCGATTTGTCCTGGCGAGGGCGAGGTCATGAACATTTCTTCAGCCAAATTATTAGAATCGGCGCCCTTCATCGCTTCCTTTGACAGCGCGATGTCGGCCTGCGCCGCGGGCCAGTCCTTCCAGGTCACGTCGTCGGAACACATGGGCCGGTACTGGAATGGCGAGGCGAAATGCGTGAGCAGTTGCGCCAGTTCGGGGAATTCCGGCTCGCCGGTGCCCATCGGCGGCGAACTCTCGCCTTCGAAGCCCGTCAGCCGGTCGAGCACGTGCACGGTGTAGTCGGTGCGGCCTTGTTCGCCGTCATTGATGATGTCGATGCCGCATTCGACCTGCTTGCCGGCGACGTAAGCGATGGCCTCGCGCACCGCGGCGTTCAGGTCGGTCTTGTGCTTGCCACGCTCGGCCTGCTCGGCAAGCAGCAGCTCGACGACCTTGGCGGTGCGCGGCAGGCTGCCGGTGTGGGTGGTGAGAATACGCTCGATGCTGCGTTTCATGTCGTTATTCCCAGTGACGTAATTCAAAAAGCGTGAACGACTTCAGTCACGTGCTCGACCTCAGGCGGCGACGCGAAGCAGTGGCCGACCAGTTTGCGCCATTCCTGAAAGTCGGCAGACTCGCGGAAATCCTTGGTGTGATTTTCAACCGTGTTCCATTTGACGAACAGCCGGTAGCACTGCGGCTTCTCGTGCGATTTCTGCAGCGCCATGCCGGTGCAGCCTTTGGCGCGCTTGAACAGCGGCGCGGCGTTCTTCACGCCCGTTTCGAACTCGGCTTCCATGCCGGGTTTCACGTCGATCTGTGCGATTTCCATGATCATGGCGAGGCGTCCAATGGCGGGGGCGGCATTATGGGTGTTCAGCCGCACGCCGCAAGAGAGGCCTCTCAATGCGGGACCTCGCCCACTTATTGATAGTCCGGTAATCAGAACGCCCGCATGCGGCGCAATGCCCAAATGACCACGCCGCCCGCGGTGAGCGCGATGGCGAAGGCCCACCAGGTGCCGCCATCGGTATTCTGGAAGGGCAGGTCCTTGGTGTTCATGCCGAAAAAGCCGGTGACCAGAGTCGGCGGCAGCAGGCAGGCGGTGAGGATCGACAACGTGAACAGGCGTCGGTTGGTGATCTCGGTCATCTTGGCGGCGACCTCGTCGATCAGAAGCCGAGCGCGGTCATGCAGCGAGCCGACCTCGTGGTCGATCGAGTCGAGCTTCTGCGCCAAGGCGCGGATGGTCTGCGCCACCGGCGCGTTGTCTGACGCCATGCGGTGTTCGACGCGATGAAACATCGAGCGCAATTGCGCCAGATGGCGATGCACGCGCACCGCCTGCAGCCGCACACGGCCGACGCGGGGGCGCTCGTCGGCCGATCCGCCGTGCATGATGCGGTCTTCGATACTGTCGAGTTCGTTGCCGAGAGTCTCCGCCATGCGGCCGACCGCGTCGGCGAACTGGTCGATCACTGCGTCGAGGAATGACACTGGCGTCGGAAAGCGTTTGCCGGCTTCGACGGCGCGGCGCACGGTTTCGACCGAATGCAGCGGCGTGCGCCGCGCGCTGACGATCAGCCGGTCGGTCATGACGAAGCGCAGGCGCACGATGGCCTCGGTGGCGCGCGCGATTTCCTGCTGCAGGTCGGGCACCACGCCGACGATCTCGTGGCCGAGCAGGTCCATGCGCATGTGTTCTTCCGGCCCGAGCAAAATATCGCGCGCGAATTCGGACAGCCGGGTGTTCTGCGAAATCCAGGCGCGGCAGCGCGTGTCGGCCAGCGACAGATGCACCCAGGTCCAGCCGGCAGGATCGGCAAGAGTCTGCTCGATCGCATCATGGGCGATCAGTTTGGCGGTGCCGTCCGGCTGGAAATGATAAATCCAGACGATGCCGGATTCCGGCGTGGCGTCGGCGCGTTCGGTATGGCCGGCGGCGGCGCGGGTGGCTGACATGATATCCTCGCATCGTTGTTGTGCGAGTTGAGTGCGCCGCTCATGACAGTACGATGACAGCGCCGGGCAGGCAGCTACTCCGCCGCCTGCCGCGCGCCGGGATCGATGAAGCCACCGGACTGGTGCCGCCACAGCGACGCGTAATGGCCGTTCTGCTGCAGCAGGCTTTCATGCGTGCCCTGCTCGACGATCCGGCCCTGGTCCATGATCACCAGCCGGTCCATGCGCGCGATGGTCGACAGCCGATGCGCGATGGCGACCACGGTCTTGCCGCGCATCAGCACGTCGAGGCTCGACTGGATCGCGGCCTCGACCTCGCTGTCGAGCGCCGAGGTGGCCTCGTCGAGCACCAGGATAGGCGCGTCCTTGAGGATGACGCGGGCGATGGCAATGCGCTGACGCTGGCCGCCGGACAATTTGACGCCGCGCTCGCCGACATGGGCGTCGTAGCCGCGCCGCCCCAGTTGATCCTCGAGATCGAGGATGAAGTCGTGGGCGTGCGCCATTTGCGCGGCAGCGACGAGGTCGGCTTCGCTCGCGTTCGGCCGTCCATAGCGGATGTTGTCGCGGATCGAGCGATGCAGCAGCGAGGTGTCCTGCGTCACGACCGACACTTGCGTGCGCAGGCTTTCCTGCGTCACCGCGGCGATGTCCTGGCCGTCGATCAAAATGCGGCCGCCTTCGACCTCGAAGAAACGCAGCAGCAGATTGACGATGGTCGACTTGCCGGCGCCGGAGCGGCCGACCAGGCCGATCTTTTCGCCCGGTTTGACGTCCAGCGTCAGGCCGTCGATCAGCCCGCTCTCGCGGCCATAGCCGAAGCGCACATTGTCGAACAAAATTTCGCCGCGCGTCACCTGCAGCGGCTGGGCATCGGGCACATCAACCAGCGTGTGCGGCTTGGCGATGGTCAGCATGCCTTCCTGCACGACGCCGATGTTTTCAAAGATGCCGGTGACCTGCCAGGCGACCCAGCCGGAGGCGCTGACGATCTGCATCGTCATCGGCAGCGCCATCGCCACGGTGCCGACGCCGATATGGCCGTGCCGCCACAGCACGATGGCGAAAGCGCCGGTCACGGTGATCAGCAGGGCGTTGAGCGTGATCAGCATCAGCGC
>JANMSZ010000016.1:0-5483 GCA_031389925.1 Hyphomicrobiales bacterium
CAGCGGTGCGCTGATTCAAATTTGTGCATTGCAATAAAATTGTCGTAATGCCGACACCAAGATCATCCAAAAGGTTAATCAATTCTCCAATATTAGCAGAGCTTCTATGCGCGTATCGAGGATGTTCGCAGACGCAAAACGATCTATGTTGCAATGCAATAGTCAGGGATGATTCTCGAGGAGTTGCTCACTCGCTTTCGAGAAGGAGAACGTAAAAATGGTTGCGACGACCTATAGCGGCGCCGGCCTTGCGGTTCCTGCACAGACCACCGGCAAGAAGTCCAAGAGTTTTTGGGCGCGCGCGTACACGGCCCTTACCGAGTCGCAGATGAAACGGGCAGAGCGCGAACTCGCCCGCTACGCCTATCTGCTGCCGCTCGATTACGAGCGGACCCAGGCGCGCCGCGAGGACCAGCCGTTCGGCGGCTGGTAGGAGTTCGTTTTTTTGCCTGCGAAACCGCCTCGGTCTCCCCGCCCGAGGCGGTTTTGTTTTATAAAAACTACCTTCGCAAAATCAGCGTCATCCAGCCGTCGAGCGGGATGCGCTTCTCGAGCAAAAGTCCCTGCGCGCGATAGGCCGCGAGCGCGGCATTGGCGTGTGACGGCAGCAGGCCGGACAATACGACACGGCCGCCCGGCGCGGTGAGGCTCTTCACGGCGACCGCGAGCCGCATCAGCGGGCCGAGCAGAATATTGGCAAAGATCAGATCGTAGGGCGCGCCGGCCTTGATGGCGTGCGCGCGCGTGCCGGTAGCGTGCGCCAGCGTGATCCACGGCGCGGCGCGGTTCAATCGCACATTGGATTTTGCGGCGATCACGGCGACGCGGTCGATGTCACTGGCGACAATAGGCGTGCGCAGGACTTTCGCCGCGGCGATCGCCAAGACGCCGGAGCCGGTGCCAATGTCGAGCACGCGCCGCGCGCGCCGCCGTTTGGCCAATATGTCGAGCGCGAGCAGGCAGCCGCGCGTGGTGCCGTGATGGCCGGTGCCGAACGCGAGCGCCGCTTCGATCTCGATGCCGATCTCGTTGACCCGAACCTTGGCGCGATCATGGGCGCCATGCACGATGAAGCGCCCGGCGTGCACCGGCACCAGACCGCTCAGGCTTTGCGCCACCCAGTCGGCGGGCTCCACCGCAGTGATGTCGAGCGCGTCGGCCGCTTCCGGATCGGCCGCAGTGGTGAGCAATTCGCGTAAGGCGGCTTCGTTGGGCGGGCGGCGGAAATGGATCGCCAGTTGCCAGCGGCCGTCATCGCCTTCGAAGGCGGCGCAGGCGGTGTCTTCGGGATCGAGGCATTCGCTGAAAAAGGTCGCGAGCCGCCGGGCGGTGGGCTCATCGCAGATCAGGCGGGCGACGGAGGTGGGGGCGGTCATGACGGAGGGATGACAACGGTTGGCGATTGCCCCGTCAATCGTTATCTAGCTCTCATGTCTATTGAAACGCCCAACGCCGCCGATACCGAAAATATCGATCTCGCCAGCCGCAGCGGCTGGCCGGACGATCTCCGCGTGCTGATCGAGCAGTTTCCGCGCGAGCAGTGGGAAGGCCACGCCAACCTCGGCGCCATGGCGCGGTTCTGGCTCTCGCGTCATGACATGTTTCGCGAACTGTCCTCGACCATCGAGGACGCCACCGTGCAATTCCGCAGCGGCGCGCTGCCGGCCGCCGAATTCCCGCGCCAGATGGTGCCGCGGCTGCAATTCCTCCTGCAGCAGCTCGGCGTGCATCACCAGATCGAGGATCTGCACTACTTTCCGATCTTCAAGGCCGCCGAAGAGCGGCTGGCGCGCGGTTTCGACGTGCTGGAAGGCGATCACCACGCCATTCATGCCGACATGGCGGCGACGGCGGACACCGCCAATGCGCTGCTGCGCGCTCTATCCGGCGACAGCGACACGCTCACCCGCTGCGGCGACGCCTACGCGCAGGCGAGCGGTGTGCTGATCAAGGGCTTGATCCGCCATCTCGACGACGAAGAGGATTTGATCGTGCCGCTGATCCTCGACCGTGGTGAGGACGCGCTCGGCGTCGCTCACCACGGCTAGGTTTTCCCGGTCTCGTTCAGGGGCAGGCGTGACGCCGGCGGTCGCGACCGAGATAAGTGCCGCTGCCCGGATCGTAGGATCGGAAACGGCGCATGCAGTAGGCGACCTCCGCGGAGGCCGGTCCCTCGACGTAGTAGCCGTCATCATAGGCGTAAGGACCGCCCCAGAATCCGCCGAACACCGGACCGGCATAATAGCCGCGGTTATGACGCCGTCCGCTCCATTGCCGGTCCGAATTGCCGCTCCATTGACGGCCGGAACCACCGACCATGGGCGGTTGTCCGGCACGATTGCCGCCACGGCCCGCGCTCGGAGCCATAGCTGCGGGCGCCCCGCCGCTCTGGGGAGCAGCGGCGGGCGCTCCGCCGCCCAGGGGAGCGGAAGGTGCGGCCGCCGGCGGCGCGGCCGCGGGCGGCGCGCTGTCGGCGGGGGTCATGCCCTGACCGAAAGGACGGCCCGGCGCCGATAACGGCCGCGATAATGGCGGCCATGGAAATCGTTGTGATCTTTGCTCGCATCGTGATGTTCCCGACTTGAAGGCACGCCGTGGCGATAGGCCACGCGGCCAGCCGTGCCCGTGGTCAGATAAGCGGCGACGCGGCAACTCGTTCCATGCGGCGGCGCGTGGCGCCTTGCCGCGGCGTTGCTTTTTAGATTTCCGGGTTAGCGCCCTAACGTCCAGCCGAAGGGCTGCTGCTCGTAGCCGTAGCGCCGCGGCGCCGTATAATACGGACTGTCGCGGTCGTAATAATAACGCTGCGCCTCGTCATAATCGCGCGTGCGCACCGTGCGTTGCCGGCGTTGCGACACCGAGGCGGTATATTCCGGATCGAACTGGTCGTTGCTGTAGAGGCGCTGGTAGTTGTTGTCGTCACGGCGCTGATTGTCGCGCCGCGCCACCGGCACGCCCGTCGCCGTCGGCGTTTCGCCGGTCAGCACCACGCGGGTGTTGGCCATCTTCTCCTGCTTCACCAGCGCGAACAGGACCGCGGCGTTCTTCGGCTCCAGCCGCACGCAGCCGTGCGAGGCCGGCGTGCCGATCGCCTTGAGGTGATTGGAGCCGTGGATGGCGTGGCCCTGCATGGTGAAGAAGATCGAATGCGGCATCGGCGCGTCGTCCCACTCGCGGCTGAAGTGGTCGGCCTCCATGCGGAACGGCTTGAACTGGCCGGACGGCGTGTCGTAGCCGCGCGCGCCGCTCGACACCGGCCAGACGTAGCGGGTGTATCCGTCCACCGCGACGGTCATGAGCTGCGCGGATTTGTCGATGGCGATGAGAAGCTCGGCCTGCGCCGGCGCGGCAAAAGCCGCCGTCACGGCCAGCACCGCCACAATATGGCTGATACGCATACACTTCCTCCAGCCCGGTCCGCGCAGTCTAGCACGCCGCAAGGCGCGATTGTGGCAGGCGGGCGTTCTTTAATCCCCGGAGCGGTCCGGCGTTCCCTCGCTGCCACTTATCTTTGCGCGCGGCGTCCCTACATCCGTGTCAGCACAAGGAAGCCGTGATGTCCGAACCGTTGGTCGTCGTCATCCCCCACAGCCTCGGCAAGGAGGAGGCGCTGCGCCGCATCAAGGGCGGCATCGGCCGCGCCCAGAGCGAATTCGCGCGCCTGATGTCGGTCGAGGAGGAGACTTGGTCCGGCGACCGGCTGACGTTCCGCGTCTCGGCGCTCGGCCAGCGCGCCGTCGGCTTCATCGACGTCTACGAAGGCGCGGTGCGGCTCGAGGTGACGCTGCCGTGGCTCTTGGCGAAGTTCGCCCACGCCGCGCAACGCGTCATCGGCCACAAGGGCCAGCTGATGCTCGAAAAGAAATAGCGGCTCACATAATTGGCTTATTCCGGATATCGACCGCCTTCTGGATCTTCACCAGCGCGCCGATGCCGGTGTCGGCGCCGACATGGGTCTGCTCGCGCGGCAGCAGCATCGAGAAGATCTTGTCGTGCACCGGGCCGCTTTCGTGCAGCACGACGCTGCCGAAGAACCGCAGGAAACCCGACTCCAGCACCTTGTCGTGCTGCGCCTGGAAGTTGGCGTACATGATGCAGACCCGCGGATCGAGCGTCAGGTTCTCCAGCGCCGCGCGCTTGCTGCGCTCCCACCACGCCAGATGGCCGTCGTCAAACACGATCATCGAGCCCTTGGGCGTGATGTTCGGCCCTTGCGCGCCGTTGGTGGCGACCAGGCACGGATAGCCGTCGTCCCAGGCGTTGCGGATGAGGGTCTTGATGGTGTCGGAGAGGGGCATGGGGCGTCCTAAAAAAGCGATGGCGCAGCCGGGTCACGCCGGCTGCGCCATGTTCATAAGACCCGCGTGACGCTACTTCAACTGATCCTTGACCTTGTCGAGCGCGGCCTGGACGCAGACCTCGTCCTTTTCGCCGCCCGGCGCGCCGGAAACGCCGGCCGCCCCGATGGTGTCGTCGCCGACCTTGATCGGCAGCGCGCCGCGCGCGGTGGTGAAGCCGGTGAGATACTGCGCGCCCATCTGCGGGTTCTTCTTCAGCCGCTCCTCCATCTCGCCGGACGGGATGCGGAACGTGCGCGAAGTGAACGCCTTCTTGAAGCTGTTCTCGGTCGTATGCGGGCCGGTATTGTCGCCGCGCACTTGCGCGATGATCTCGCCGTTGCGCCCGACGATAGTGGCCGACACGGCGTAGCCGTTGGTCTTGCAGGTGGCGATCGCGGTCTGCGCGATGGTGACGGCGATCTCGGCCGAGATGTCCTTGCGCGCGAGCAGTTGCGCGGAGGCCGGCGCTACGAACGCAACCGCGGCGGCCGAGGCCAGCAAGAAGGTGGCAAGCTTGGATGTGTTCATTGAGTCGCTCCCTGGCGTTTTTTGACGCCGCCGCTTCACGCGGACGGCCTGGCGGGAGGCTAGCTTATTTTGCGGGCTCGCGCGGCGGGGACATTTTTGCGAGGGCAGGGAATAAAGGGAGGGGCGGCGCGTGCGGCCAAGTCAGTCTTACGTAAGTCTGCCAACGCAGAGCCCGGTCGTGGATGCGCGGGTCAAGCCCGCGCATGACGGCGGTGGGTGGGGAGAGGGGAAGGAAGAAAGCGCTAATTCCCCAGCTCCAACACCCAGTACCGCCTTCCATCACTCGCCGTCGCCGACGCAATCCCGTAGCTGGTGATGCCCTTCATCAGCATGTTGCGGCGGTGACCGGCCGACTTCGCCCACATCTTGTAAGCGCATTCTTCCGTGTCGCATCCGTAAGCGACGTTCTCCGCGCCCATCGAGCCCACCATGCGCTGGCGGAAGCCTTTGTGGTCGAGCCGCTTGCGCGAGGCCATGTCGGAGGCGTGGCTATGGGCGGCGGCCGCCAACATGCTGCTCGACGACAGCGGCGGCAGTCTGTGCTGCGCGCGGAAGGAATTGATGTCGAGGGCGAGCGCGGGGGTGTTGAGAACCGCCCCCGCAAGACCGGCGGCG
>JANMSZ010000019.1:0-3762 GCA_031389925.1 Hyphomicrobiales bacterium
CCATCAGGCCGAAAATGACACTGCTGCTGCCGGTGTTCGGCACCGGCGCGATGGTGACATCGTCACGCTCCGCATCAATGCCGGCAGCGACAAATTGAAAACATTGGTGGCGGACGTAGTCACGTTCGAACCAGTCTCCGCTGCCAAACTCCCTGCTAATAGGGAAAAGAACAGGGATTTTTTCGATTCTGGAGCTGCTTCCGGATTTCGAGGCGCCATTAGTCCATTCGTTTCGAGACGTTAGAGGCAAATTCCCTACTCATCGGAGCAGGGAATTTCTGAGAAAGAACAGGGAATTTCCGGAGGCGACCAGGGAACATTGCCGATTGTGGTAACGCCGCGGGGCTCGCATTCTGACCGTGCGCCTTCATGTCCACACTCCATCTTGCTAGAAGATTAGAGTGTTGCGTCGATCAGTTGAGCCCACCGCCAATAACAGACATCACCCAGCAGGCAACGTAGCTGTAACCGTGCTCTATTTGTCCGGTCCAACCTCAAACTAAGTGTTTGAAATGATGGTGGGCGCACCAGGGCTCGAACCTGGAACCCGCTGATTAAGAGTCACATCGTCTTCGCCAGATATCAATGGCTTAGATGCAAACTGGGGACATTTCGAACCATTAAAAAAATGGGTTACGAGCGGATTGCAAACCGCCTGCGGTACCTTGGCATAGGCAACGGCCGATGACACGACAATCAGGATCGCAAGTTCGTCGAGTTGTGCCGGATTGAACGTTCCGCCGAAGGTGCGCGTGGCGTGACCGCCCAGACCGAAAAGGCCCAGCAGCGCCGGAAGACACACCGCGATGATCACGACGCGGATGGTCTGCACGATGGCGACTGCGCGCACGTCGGCGTTCATTTCGATGGCGATCGCCATCACCTGCGACAAACCACCTGGCGCGGTGGCGAGGTATGCGCTCACGGTGTCCCAGCCATGCACGGCCCGCAGGTAGAGCGTACCGACCAGGCTGATGCACGTGCAGGCCACGATCAGCACGGCGATACTGACCGGATAAGTCGCTATGCCGTGTAGCGTCTCCGGCGTCACGACGGCGCCGAGCGAGATGCCGATCAGCGTCATCAGCACGCGCATCAGCGGCGCCGGGATCAGCATCGGCCGGCCGGCGAGCGAAGCAGCAGCCACCGCCATGATCGAGCCCGACAGATAGCCGGCGGGCATTCCCAACCAGCCCAAAGTGAGGCCGCCGACCGCGGCAAACGTCAGCGTTTCCGCTACATTGCGGAGCATTTCAGCACGGCTGAGGGATGACGGCACGGACAAAGGCTTTTTTTGGGTTTTTGCGGCTCGTAGAGCGCGTTGCATGCCGCGCCGGCACGCTGACGTCAAATCGCCGCAGCTTCAAAATAACAGGCCGCGCGTGAGTTCATCGACCGGGCGAACCGCGGCCAGCGCCTCGTGCAGCGCACGGCGCTCTTCGTGCGACAGCCGCTTCACCGCCACTTTGTTGCCCGGCGGCAAGCCGGTCTGAATATCGGCCACTTGCTGCGCGAGAATCAAATCGAGGAATTGGCCTTGCGCGCGCGCCAAGGCTTCGAGGTCCTCGGCGCCGCCGCGACCGAGCGCGGCGATGGCGGAAAGCCGCGCCGGCGTCGAACGTTCGAGCAGATGATGGCGGATCGCCAGCACGCGCGCCGCCGTGACGATGCTGAACAGACCGGTCTTCTTGAGATCGATGCGTCCCTTCTCGGTGCGAAACCCGCCGAACATCGACGTGCCGCTCTCGCGCTCGCCGGCGGCCTCCACCAGCAGCTTGGCGAAGTCGGCTTGGCCTGCGGCCGCGTCGAACGCGGCGCGCCACAGTTCATCCGCCATCGCCATGTCGCCATGCACGCCGAGCAAATCGAAGAAGATATCGACCGACAGCAGGTCGGCTGGATTGGAGCGCGCGATCCAGCCGTCGATGCGCTCGCGCCACGTCGCCATAGAGCCGCGCCACGCCGCGTTCTTGGCCATCACGCCACCGGTGCAATAGGGCACGCCGACCTCGTGCAGAATGTCGGCGACGATGACGCCGAAGCGCTCGAACCAGCGATCGGCGGCCTCGCCCGGCGCGCCGTCGGCAAACACCAGCGCGTTGTCCTGATCCATCGATAGCGTGGATTCACCGCGACCGGCGGAGCCGAGCACGCACAACGCGTAGGCGCAGGGCGGCGCGCCTTTACCCTCGGCCAGCAGGCGTCCCTCGGCTAGCCCACCGGCGCGGCGCGTCAACGCGCCGAGTTCGCGCGAAATGACCGCGGCGATGTCGCGCGCGCTGACGCCTTCGGCGATTAGAGCATCGGCGGCTTGCGGCAGCCGCGACCAGGCGGCGGCCAACGCCGGCACGTCGTCGGCCTGACTGAGTGCGTCGCCGAGGATCGTCGCCTCCTGCGCACGCAGCCGCAGCAGATCGCGCGAGGTGACGATGCCGCAGACTTCGCCGTTCTCGTTTACCACGCCAAGATGGCGCAGCTTGAGCCGGCTCATGCGGCTGAGCGCGAGATAGACAAAGGACGCGGCCGGTAGTGTGACCAGCGGCTTGCTGGCAAATTCGGCGACCGGCTTGGCGAGGGCATCGGCGCCCTGCTCGGCCAGCGCCCGCAACACGTCGCGTTCGGTGATGATGGCGGTGTCACGGGCGCGCGGCGTCGCGCCCGCACCCGCCACCGTGACAAACAGCGATGAAATCTTTTCCTTCGCCATGCGCTGCAATGTATCGGCCAGCGACACATCGCCGGCGACAAATTTCGGCGGGGCGCTCATCACGTCACTGACGCGATGGCGGTAAGGGTAGGTGTCGATACGGGCCAGCGCGCGCTCGGTGCGCGCGCCGGGCGAAGCGACCGCCTCTTCCCAGCCGGCGCGATGTTGCTCCTCCAGCAAGCCGGTGAGCGCGAGGCAGGCCTGCTCGGCTTCCGCCAAAGTGCGGATATTGCCCTCGCGCAGCTTCGGCAGCAGCGCGACAAAAACTTTGGCGGTGAGCGTGGCGTCGCCCAAGGCCGAATGGCGATTTTCGACTGTCACGCCAAGCCAACTCGCCAGGTGTTCGAGCGTGTAGCCGCTGAGATGCGGTTCCACGACCTGCGCCAGCAGCCGCGTGTCGAGCGTGCGCGGCGCGTGCCACCGCAGACCGGCGCGCTCGCATTCCCGCTTCAGCACCGCCAGATCGAAGCCGAGCGTGTGGCCGATCAGAATGGCGCCGGAGAACGCGGCGGAAATCTCCGGCCAGGCTGCGGCAAATTTCGGTGCGTCCGCGACGGCGGCATCGTCGATGTGATGGATCTGCGTCGTGGCCGCCGGAATGGCCTCGCCCGGATTTATCAGCCGGCGCCAGCCGGCTTTTTCGTCGAGCCTGCCGGCCTTGAGCGGCACGGCGCCGATCTCGACAATGCGCGCCTTTGCCGGATCGAGGCCGGTGGTCTCGGTATCGATGACCATGGCATCGAGCGCGATCAGCGGCGTCGCATTGCTCATTGCCATTCGGCCCCCACTTTTCTCCCGGCACGGACCACCGGGACACCCGTCACATTATCGGGCGCTGCCTAGACAGCCAATTCATGGGCGACAGGCGGTGTTTCAGCGCCTTAGCGGCGTCGCTTGCGATGGACCTTGGGCGCAATCTATGGTGACCTAGCACGGTAAGCCCTTACGTTTGCGGGGATTTAGCCCCGATCTGGAGCCCGTATGCTGCAAGGCTGGGTCGTCATCGCGGTGGCGCTTGCCTATATCGGCCTGCTGTTCCTGGTGGCGAGCTACGG
>JANMSZ010000051.1:0-9271 GCA_031389925.1 Hyphomicrobiales bacterium
GCATCAGGAAATGCCGCAAGGTGACGCGCAAGGCCGCATGCACGGCTTCCAGCTCTGGGCCAATCTGCCGTCGTCATTGAAAATGACGGCGCCGCGCTATCAGGACATCGCAGGCGCGGCGATCCCGGAGATCACCGACGATGACGGCACGCATGTGCGCGTCGTCTGCGGCGAGTTCTGGGGCAAAAAGGGTCCGGTGGAAGGCGTCGCCGCCGATCCGCGCTACCTCGACATTTTCGTACCGCCCGGCAAGCTCAAGACCTTCAAGGTCGAGATCGAGCGCCACGCCTTCGCCTATGTGTTCGAAGGCGACGGCCGCTTCGCCTATGCCTCCAAGCCGTTCGGCGTGCTGACCGAAAAGCAGGGCGATGGCGAAGAGATCCTTTTCCGGGAGCCTGCCGGCGACCGTTCGCTGGTGCTGTTCGATCGAGGCGACGAGGTCACCGTGCAGGCCGGCGACAAAGGCGTCCGCTTCCTCTTGGTATCCGGCAAGCCGATCCAGGAGCCGGTCGCCTGGCACGGGCCGATCGTCATGAATACTCAGGCCGAGCTGCGGCAGGCCGTCGCGGAATTGCGCAACGGCAGCTTCATCAAGAACTAGGGCGCAGACTCATAAAACACGCCGCGCAGACCGTTCGCTCTTCCTGCAAAAGCAGACATTCTGCGCGGCAGCCGACGCGTCGGCTAAGTGCCAATCGCGACATTTTAGCGATGTTCTAAAAAACGGCGTTCCATGTCCTCGGAGCCGTTGATAGATTTCGGTCAACCCAACGCCGATTGAACGGTCCGCGTAAACGACATCTTGTCGCTAGAACCAGCGCTAGCTGCTATCCTGCGGGTCCGGGGGCAAGAGCCATGCATGATCTCGACGCGAAGGTCGGTTATTGGATCAACTTTGTCGGCAGCGGGATCGAGATTTTCGGGGTCCTGGTCATCGTGCTGGGCATCGGCTGGGCGACTTTCCTTTACGTCCACCAGCGCATGGCCGAGGCGCACTACGCGACCTACAAAATCCGCATTGGCCGGGCCCTCCTGCTCGGCCTAGAGGTGCTGGTCGCCGCCGATATTGTGAAGACCATCGCCCTCGAGCTCACCTTCACCAGCCTTGGCCTGCTGGCTGGCCTGGTGCTGATCCGAACTTTCCTGAGCTGGACGCTGGCGCTGGAAATCGAAGGCCGCTGGCCCTGGCAGCGCGGCAAACATCGCCCCTAAGCCCGCTACCTGACACGCTTGTATTGCGCGGTCCTTTGAACGATTCTATCGTCTCAACTGGACGTGGGGGCGCGGCTCGCATGGCGACCATCCTGTTTTATGGCCTCGTTTTCTATGTCGTCATCGGCATCGTCACCGCCATTGCATTCGTGACGGTCGGCGTCACGCGGGTGCTTCCGCATGCGAGCGTGACGGCGGGTGCACGGATTCTCTGGCTGCCGGGCGCGGCGATCTTTTGGCCTTATGTGCTCCTGCGCTGGCGCCAAGCCGGGAGCAGCGCATGAGACGCGCGCTTCGTTCCGCCCATCGCAGGCTTTGGCCGATCCTGGCGCTGGCGGTCGCCGTGGGTTTCGCGGTGGCGCTCTATATACGCGAGCCGCCGCCGACTTGATTTTGTTTGCGCATGATCTTCTCCGAAAACTGGTACCCACTTTTCGAGATCATGCGCGGGATGCCTTGATGAGGAGTGACCGATGAGCGCCGGCTTCGGGGCTGTTGGGTGGAACCGCGACAAACTCGTCTATGACGGCATCCTGATCGCCGCGGTTGTCCTGTTCACCGGTGGCTTCGTCATCATCCATGGGCAATTGCATCCGCCGAAAGATTTGCCGGAACTGATCGATCACTGGATTCGCGCCACCGGGACCTGTGCGTTCCTGATGCTGACGGTGATCCTGACGATCGGCCCGCTGGCGCGGCTCGACCGCCGCTTCCTGCCGCTGCTGTACAACCGGCGTCATTTCGGCGTGCTGACGTTTCTGGTCGCGCTCACGCATTTCGGCTTTCTGCTGTCGTGGTACCTGGTGCAGCACAATTTGATCAACCTCGTCACCGAACTGACGGAGTGGGAGAAATACACCAATTTCATCGACATCCCGTTCAAGGCCTACGGCATCGCCGCTTTGCTGGTGCTGTTCGTGATGGCCGCCACCAGCCATGATTTCTGGCTGATGTTTCTGACCCCGCGAATCTGGAAGGCGATCCACATGGCGATCTATGTCGCCTATGGGCTCGTGGTCATGCATGTGTCGATGGGCATCATGCAAGGCGAATACACTTTGCTCATTCCCTTCATGCTCATGGGGGGGCTCGGCCTCGTGGCCGTCTTGCACATCGCCGCCGGCTGGCGCGAATGGAAAGGCGACCAGGGCATCGCAGCAGGTAGCGATGGCTGGATCGCGGTCGGGCCGCCGTCCTCGATCCCGGACAAAGGTGCGCGAATTATCGCGCCCCGCGGGGCTGAGCGCATCGCCGTGTTTCGCGACGGCACGCAGATCGGTGCGCTCACCAATCTTTGCGTCCACCAAAACGGGCCGCTCGGCGAAGGCCGCATCATCGACGGCTGCGTGACCTGCCCCTGGCATGGCTATCAATACCGGCTTGAAGACGGCTGCGCGCCGGCGCCGTTCACCGAAAAGCTCGCCACCTACCGGGTGCGGATCAAGGACGGCATCGTGGAGGTGGACCCCCGCCCGTTGCCGCCAGGCACGCCGGCCGCGATCCAATGCCCGCCTGGTGCGATGTGAGGAATAGTCATGGCCGCGAATGAAAACTGGATCGATATCGGCAGCGCCGATGAATTTTCCAAGACGCCGCTCAGGTGCGTCAAGACGCAGAACCGGGAGTTCGCGGTTTCCTGCAAGGATGGAAAATTCGGCGTGGTTTCAAATGCCTGCAATCACGTCGGCGGACCGCTGGGTGAGGGCCGCCTGGACGGCGATTATATCGTCTGCCCCTGGCACAACTGGAAATTCCACCGCTGCAATGGCCTCGGTGAGCCTGGCTTTGAAGAAGACCGCGTTCCGGCTTTTCCGGTCAAAGTCGAGAACGGCCGCCTCCTTGTAAACCTTGACGCCGCCAGCAAGCGCCAAAAGGCGCCGCATGCGCCGCATCCGCTGTCACGCAAGGTCGAGCGTGCGCCGGGGCCCTTGCGCCTTGCCGGCATATCAACGACGGCGATGGACGGCGCCAACCCGCGCTTCTCGGGCTCGGATCATCTGCTCGATCATGCCATGAAAGCCGCCCGCGAATTGGGCGCCGAAGCGCGCATGATCAAGCTGAACGATCTCAACTTCCGCGTCTGCGAGGGCTACTACTCAAAAGCCGCGCGGGCCTGCACCTGGCCCTGCTCCATCACCCAGATGGACCCGAAAGATCAGATGGACCAGGTCTATGAAGCCTTGGTGCATTGGGCCGACGCCATCATCATTTCATCGCCGATCCGATGGGGCGCCGCATCCTCGCTCTATTTCAAAATGGCAGAACGGCTCAACTGCGTTCAGAATGCGGTGACGATCCGCGATCAAGTCCTGATCCGCAACAAAGTCGCAGGCTTTATTATCGTCGGCGGACAGGACAACATCCAAGCGGTTGCCGGCCAGATGCTGGGATTCTTCGCCGAGCTTGGTTTTATATTTCCGCAGTTTCCCTATATCGCCCATTCGCGTGGCTGGTCGCACGAAGACATGGAGAAGAATGTCGAGATCGTGCGCGATTCCGCGGAGCTTGCGGAAGGCGCCTCAATGCTCGCCAAGCGCTGCCTCGGTCTCGCGGAGCATCTCATCTCGCGCGACGAAGCGCCGACATCGATCAAGCGCGGCGGCCGCAAGGCCCATGCGATTCAACCTTAGCGGGCCACGCAAGGCGCAGTTATCCAGCGACCTAATTGGCTCTTTTTGAATCAGGACAATTAGCGAGGTAGTCGACCACAGCCAACCAAAACATGTCCGTTTGGGGTTGCCGGCTCAACCGGTCGATGCAACACAGGCGTTAAAAGCTGACATGATGCCCTCTAACCCCGATGTCAGCTTGCCTCCCCGATAGCGGACATCCGTCGGCTGCTTGTGCAGGTCGGCTTTTGCTGCACGTTTATGAGTCCGCGCCCTCAATTTCAGCCACTGAAATCTCCGCCCTCCCGCAACGCCGATAAATACGGCACATCTTCGCCCCCGGCAGGCTTCCGCCTGCTGGGGGGCGATGGTACCGTTGTTGCATCGGGAACGTCGCAACTGGCTCGTCCATCCACGCAAGAAGGGATGACCGGCCCCATTCGGGAGGTTGAACCATGATATTTTCACGGACTATCACGTCGTTACTCTTGGGTACGACGCTGTCGCTCGGCGCCGCCGCGCCGACATTCGCCGAAGACCTCAACATCGGCTTCATCGCGCCGATGACCGGCGGCTTTGCCCAGGTCGGCAAGGACATGGTCGATGGCATTCAATTGTACCTCGATGAGGTCAACAACGACTTCGCCGGCGCCAAAGTAAAACTGATTGTCGAGGACGATCAAGCCAAGCCCGACCTCGGCGTCACCAAGGCCAAGAAGCTCATTCTCAGCGACAAGGTTCAAATGCTGGTCGGCGGCGTGCTCGCCTCGACCGGTTACGCGCTGGCGCCGGTCAGCACCGCGGAGAAAACCGTTTACCTCGCTTCGGTGCCGGCCTCCGACGATCTGACGCAGCGCGACGCCAGCAAGTATCCGTATTTCTTCCGCACCGGCTGGTCGTCATCGCAACCGCATCACGCGCTCGGCGCCTGGGCTTGCGAACAGGGCCACAAGAAAGCCGTCGTCGTCGCCGCCGACTATGCCTTCGGCTACGAGGCCGCCGGCGGATTTCAGAAAGCCTTCGAGGATTGCGGCGGCAAGGTCATCCAAAAAATCTGGCCGACGCTCGGCAACAAGGACTTCGGACCCTACATCGCCACCATCAAGGCCGACGCCGATTCTGTGTTCTCGCTGATGGTCGGGCCGATGGCGGCGCAATTCCCCAAGCAGTTGCGCGCGGCCGGCTACAAGAAGACGATCCTCGGCGGCGGCACCAGCTACGACGAATTCGCCCTGCCCTTCATGTCCGACGAAGTCATCGGCGATATCTCGGCGCTGCAGTACAGCGCTGCGATCCAGACGCCGGCCAACGAAGCCTTCGTGAAAAAATATCGCGCCAAATACGGCAAGGTGCCGTCCTACTTCTCGGAGAGCAATTACTCGACCGCCAAGCTGATCCACGAAGTCTACAAGAAGACCGGCGGCAAGTGGCCGGGGCCCGAGGAATTCATCAAGCTGGCGTCCACGCTTAAGCTCGATACGCCGCGCGGGCCGGTGAGCTTCGACGATCTGCGTAACCCGATCCAGACCATCTACATCAAGAAGGTCGAGAAGAAGCAGTTGTTCGGCTACGACAAGCCGGAGCTCTGGAACACCGTGGTCAAGACCTATCCGAACGTCAGCCAGTTCTGGACCTACGGCAAAGAGAAGTTCCTGGCGCAACCGGTCTACAGCCGCGACTTCCCGCCCTGCAAGTTCTGCGAATAAAGCCTCACCTATATCGCACTGCGAAACCCCGGCCTCAGCGCCGGGGTTTTTCTTTTGGCACGTACGAGCAGACCTTTTTATTCCCTGGCGTCGGCGTAAGATCGCGCCGTCGGTCGCCGTAGCGAGGCGAAGAAGACTTTAAAAACACGTGGAATCTCCTCTGTCGGCGGACCGACTAACAACGAGGGGAAACGCCATGAAACGTCGTCAATTCCTGCAAGCCGCCGGCGGCGGGCTCGCCGCATCGGCTGTTGCAGCGCCCGCAATTGCGCAATCGTCTCCAGCCGTAAAGTGGCGGCTGACCGCGAGTTGGCCGAAGTCGCTCGATACGCTGTACGGCGGCTGCGAATATTTCGCCAAACGCGTCGCCGAGATCACCGACAATAAATTCCAGATTCAGACTTTCGCTGCCGGCGAGATCGTTCCGGGTCTGCAAGTGCTCGACGCGGTGCAGAACGGCACCGTCGAAATGGGCAACACCGCGCTGTACTATTACTTCGGCAAGAACCCGGCCTTCACCTTCGGCACCGCGCTGCCGTTCGGGCTCAACGCCCGCCAGATGATTTCCTGGTTACGCCATGGCGGCGGCGAGGAATTGCTCAATGATCTGCTCAAGGACTACAATTGCGTCGGCATCGCGGCGGCCAACACCGGCGCGCAGATGGGTGGCTGGTTCCGCAAGGAAATCAATAGCTCCGAAGATCTCAGAGGCTTAAAATTCCGGGTCGGCGGATTTGCCGGTTCGATTTTGCAGAAGCTCGGCACCGTTCCGCAACAGCTCGCGGCCGCCGACATCTATCCCGCGCTCGAGAAAGGCACGATCGATGCCGCCGAATGGGTCGGTCCGCACGACGACGAAAAGCTCGGCTTCGTCAAAGTCGCCAAGTACTACTACTATCCGGGCTGGTGGGAGGGCTGCGGCCAAGCCCACAACATCATGAACATCGCGAAATGGAACGAACTGCCCAAGTCCTATCAGGCGGCCATCACGACGGCGTCTAACGACGCCTGGATCTGGACGCTGTCGAAGTACGACTACGTCAACCCGCCCGCTTTGCTGCGGCTGATTTCCAACGGCGCCCAGCTGCGCGCCTTCCCGCAGCCGGTTTTGGAAGACTGCTACAAGGCGGCGAACGCCATCTACGCCGACTTGTCGAAGACCAATCCGCACTTCAAGAAGCTGTACGACAGCCTGGTGCCGTATCGCAACAACGCCTACGCCTGGGCGCAGGTCGCCGAGGGCGGGTTCGACAATTTCCAGATTCGCATGCGCGCGCGAAGCTGATCGGAAGATGAGAATGGCCCCGGAGCCTCAAGCTCTGGGGCCATTTTTCATGGTGGCGTCACGCCGACGGGATCGGCGTGGCCGGTGCCGTCGGTGCGGTCGCGCCGCCGGACGGCGGCGACGGGCCCTTGAGCGGCCGTTCCTCCATCGCGATCAGGAACGCCATGCCGAAGGCCAGCACCAGCGCGCAGGCCAGGAACACGAAGCGGAACGCGAAGCTGAGTTCAGTGGCCGAGGCCGCGCGCGCCAGCATCTCGACCGACATGCCGGTGACGCCGCCGAGCCCGCCCAGCACGATGGCGCCGAGCACCGCGACGATCAACGCCGAAAACAGCGCGCGGAAGAAATTCGCAGCACCCGTAGCGACGCCCATCTGCGAGCGCGACACCGCGTTCTGCAGGCACACGGTCGACACCGGAAACACGGTGCCGAGCCCCGCGCCGACCACTGTCAGCAGCACCAGCACCAGCACGATCGGCATCGTGCCCGGCCAGATCGCCAGCGGGCCGAGCGTGACGATCGCGGCGGTCAGCCCGATCAGCGGCATGCGCTTGTATTTCTCCATGTGCATCATCAGCCGGCCGGTGATGGTGGAGGACACCACAGTGGCGCTCATCAGCGGGATCAGCGCCATGCCGGATTGGCTGGCGGAGAGATGCAGCACGACTTCGAAATACAGCGGGATGAAGATGGTCATGCCGACCAGCGTGCCCATGTTGCAGGCGCCGGCCAGCGCGGCGCAGCGCACCACCGGATTGCCGAGCACGGTCAGCGGCAGGAACGGTTCGGTGGTCGACACCAGCCGCCACGCGAACAGGCCCCATAAAATCGCCGAGGCCAGCAGCATCGCGCCGATCTCCGGCGAGATCCAATCGTAATGCCGCCCGCCCCAGGACAGCGCCAGCAGCAACACCACCGAAGCCGCGATCATCAGCACCGCGCCGATGACGTCGAGCCGGTGTTTGCGCGGCGTGTAGGGCACCAGCCGCAGCACGCTCGAAGTCATGCCGAGCGCGGCCAAGCCGAGCGGCAAATTGATCCAGAAGATGAACGACCAGTCGAGATGCTCGGTCAAAAAACCGCCGAGCACCGGCCCGCCGACCGACGACACCGCGAACACCGCGCCGATATAGCCCTGATAGCGGCCGCGTTCGCGTGGGCTGACGATGTCGGCGATGATGGTCTGCGCCAGCGCCATCAGCCCGCCGCCGCCGAGACCTTGCAGCGCGCGGGCGAGAATGAGCCCGGTCATGCTGGTCGCCATCGCGCAGGCTATCGAACCAGCGATGAAGATGCCGATCGCCAGCAGCATGATGCCGCGCCGGCCGTAGATGTCCGACAGCTTGCCGTACAGCGGCGTCGACGCCGTGCCAGTCAGAAGGTAGGCCGTCACCACCCAGGACAAATCGTTGAGGTTGTTGAACTGCCGCCCGATGGTCGGCAGCGCGGTGGCGACGATGGTCTGGTCCAAGGCGCCTAAGAACATCGTCAGCATGATGCCCATGACGATCGACCTGATCTGGGGATGCGTCAGCGCGTGCGGCGCGGTCTCTTTGGCTTTGGGCGGGCGCGAGCTCATGGGTGGGTTTGTGCCGTGCGGGACCTGCGTTGGCAATGGCGGCAGGCGCGGGGGTGGTATGAAGCAACGGCTGAGAGCAGAGTTGGTTTCAAGAATCGTTCAGGGAATTAGACCAGCCGTGCGGACTTTCACCATCCTCCTCGTGCTGATCCTCGCCGCCCCCGCCGCGGCGCGCGATTTACCGCCCGGCCTCGTCTATCTGCGCGACATCGATCCCAGCATCGCGCAGGACATGCGCTATGCCTCGCGCGACAACTTCACCGGCCAGCCTTTGCCCGGCTACGGCGCGCCGGAATGCGTGCTGCGCCGCGACGTCGCGCTGGCCTTGCAGAAGGTGCAGGCCGATCTCGTATCCCAAAACCTTTCCCTCAAGACCTACGACTGCTACCGCCCCACCCGCGCGGTCGCCGCCATGGCGCGCTGGGCGCAAAGCGGCGAGGACAACCGGACCAAGCGCTTCTATCCGAAGCTGGAGAAGCATACGCTGTTTGCCTCCGGCTATATCTCATCGCAGTCGGCGCACTCGACCGGCACCGCGGTCGACCTCACGCTGGTGCGCATCCCCGAACCGCAAGAAAAGGTTCAAGCGCCGATCTACGACCCGCGCGCGGCCTACGGCCCCTGCACCGGGCCCGCGATGCAACGCGCGCCCGACACCAGCCTCGACATGGGCACCGGCTTCGACTGCTTCGACGTCAAGAGCCACACGTCCAGCGGCGCGATCACCGCCGAGCAGAAGCGCGCCCGCGGCCTGCTGCTGGCGGCGATGCGCGCGCACGGCTTCAAAAACTATTTCCGCGAATGGTGGCACTTCACCTACGGCGCGCAACCGCGACAAGGTTATGACGTCCCCATCGGCCCGCGATAATTAGCGCGAGCC
>JANMSZ010000053.1:0-4599 GCA_031389925.1 Hyphomicrobiales bacterium
CTCCTTGGTCACCGCGCCCCAGGCGAACATCTGGTGGCCGAGCAGCGCCAGCGTCTTCGACAGATCGCCGGACGACAGGTCCATTTCGAGACTGCGCGCGCAGAGGCAGCGCACCACGCGCAACGTCGTCTCGGCGCGTTCCAGATAGCGGCCGTACCAGAACAGATTGTCGGCGGCTCGGCTCGGCAGATTGCCGAGAATGCGGCGGATGCGGACCTTGTCGTTGGCCGGCAGCAGCGTCTCCATCACCACCGGTTTGGACGACAGCACCCAGACGTCCGCCGACTGCACGCCCTCGCCCATGCTGACCGCGCGCGCATCAGGCCGCGCCGAGATGCGGCAAAAACCGCCGGGCATCACGCGCCAGCCATCCGGTGTCGCGGTCGCGAACACGCGCAGCGAGAATGGACGCGGCACCAACTGGCCGTCGCTCCAGACAGGCGCCGTGGACAACCGCACGACCTCCTGGCCGACATAATCCAGGCCGCGGGTTTCCACCGCCTCGCGCAAGCGCGCGCGATCGGCCGGCAGCAGATTGGCGGGCAGCACCTGCTGGCCGGCGGCAAAGCCCGGGATTTCATTGCCGAAGGCGCCGGAGATCGCCAGATCGTCAAAATCCTCGAGCACGTCGCGCTGCGCCTCGCGATCGCCGCACCACCAGGTCGCGATATTGGGCATGCGCAGCTCTTCGCCCAGCAGATGCTTGGCGATGCGCGGCATGAAGCTCATCAGCGCTCGGGATTCGGCAAAGCCCGAACCGGGCGCGTTGCTGACCGCGGTATGGCCGTGGCGCATCGCCGACAACAGACCGGGCACGCCCAGCCGCGACTTGCCGTTGAGCTCCAGCGGGTCGACGAAGTCGCTATCGACGCGGCGCCAGATCACATCGGCGCGCTTCAGGCCGGCGATGGTGCGCACATGCGTGAGCCCGTTATGCACGACGAGATCGTCGCCCTCGACCAGCAGGAAGCCGAGATAGCGCGCGAGATAGGCCTGCTCGAAATAGGTCTCACTATAGGGGCCGGGCGTCAGCAGACAGATGCGCGGCTGCGAGCGCTCGGCGGCGTCAGCCAGCGACGAGCGGAAGGCGCGGAAGAACGGCGCGAGCCGCTCGACATTCATGCTGCGGTATTTCTGCGGCCAGGCGCGCGACATCACCAGGCGATTTTCCAGCGCGTAGCCTGCGCCGGACGGCGCCTGGGCGCGATCACCTAGCACCCACCAGCGGCCGTCGGGCCCGCGGCCAAGATCGACGGCATACATGTTCATCCAGCGTCCGCCCGGCGGCTTCATGTCGACCATCGGCCGCACATAGTCGCGGCTGCCGGCGACGACCGCCGCCGGCAAAATGCCGTCGCCGACCAGACGCCCGCCGCCATAAACATCCGCCAGCAGCGCTTCAATCAGCGACGCGCGCTGCGTGACGCCGGCGACGATTTCCGTCCAGTCGCTCTCCTCGATCAGCAGCGGCAGCCGGCTCATCGGCCAGGCGCGCTCGCCTGTTTCACCATGGACACGATAAGACACACCGACGTCGCGGATACGCCGGTCGGCGGCCGCGAACGAGCGCTCGCTATCGCCGGCGTCGATCAAATCAAGGAAGCCGCGCCACGACGCACGCGGCTTGCCGTCCGGCCCGATAAATTCATCGGGAATGCCTGGCAAGGGCTTGTAGTTCTCGTACCAGGCGGCCGGTGTTCTTGGAGATGGCAATGGCGCGCTCATTTACTCTCCAAACCGAAGCGCTCGATCAATGGCCGATCTGTCGGCGCAGGTCGAGCGTCAACGGAAATTCTCCCGCAACTTCTTCAAGCGGCGGTTCGACGAGCCCGGCAGTATGCCCGTGATCCTGGAATCGAGCCAGCCGACGGGCTTCGGCTTCGTAGGAATTCACCGGAAACGTATCGTAATTGCGGCCTCCGGGGTGAGCTACATGATACACGCAACCGCCCAGCGAGCGATTGTTCCACAAATCGACCAGATCGAACGTCAGCGGCGCCTGCACCGGAATCGTTGGATGAATGCCCGACACCGGTTGCCACGCCTTGAAGCGCACGCCGGCGACAGCTTCGCCTGATTCGCCCGTGGACGTCATCGGCATCCGGCGGCCATTGCACGTGATAAGATGACGGCCTGGGACAAAGCCGTCGGCTTTGACCTGCATGCGCTCGACCGACGAATCGACGAATCGCACCGTGCCGCCGCCTGCGCTTTCTTCCGCGAGCACATGCCAGGGCTCGAGCGCCTGACGCACTTCCAGTTTGACGCCGCCGTACTCGACCGCGCCACAGAACGGGAAGCGGAATTCGCGCGCCGCCCTGAACCATTCCGGATCGAAGGCGTAACCGGCGCCGTTGAGATCGGCGAGCACGCCGAGGAAATCCTCCCAGACAAAATGCGGCAGCATGAAACGGTCGTGCAGCGCCGTGCCCCAGCGGATCAGCTTGCCGTGCTGCGGCTCGCGCCAGAACCACACCACCAGCGCGCGGATCAGCAACTGCTGCGCCAGACTCATGCGCGGATCGGGCGGCATCTCGAAGGAACGGAATTCGATCAGGCCGAGCCGGCCGGTGGCGCTATCGGGCGAATAAAGTTTGTCGATGCAGATCTCGGCGCGATGCGTGTTGCCGGTGACGTCGGCAAGAATATTGCGGAACAGGCGGTCGACCAGCCATGGCGGCACGCCCTCCGCCCCCACCTTCGGCATCAGACCGAGCGCGATCTCGAGTTCGTAGAGGCCGTCGTGCCGCGCCTCATCCATGCGCGGCGCCTGGCTGGTCGGGCCGACGAACAGGCCTGAGAACATATAAGACAGCGACGGATGGCGCTGCCAATACAGCACCAGGCTACGCAGCAGATCGGGGCGGCGCAGAAACGGTGAGTCCGCGGGCGTCGCACCGCCGAGCACGACGTGGTTGCCGCCGCCGGTGCCGATATGGCGACCGTCGAGCATGTATTTGTCGGTGCCGAGCCGGCACTGCCGCGCCTCTTCGTAGAGGATCGTCGTGGTCTCGACCGCCTGCCGCCAATTGGTCGCGGGATGGATGTTGACCTCGATCACCGCGGGATCGGGCGTGACGCGGATCATATTGAGACGCGGGTCCTGCGGCGGCGGATAGCCCTCGATGTGAACGGTGCTGCCGGTGGTCTTGGCGGCGAGTTCGATAGCGGCGATGAGCTCGAGATAGTCCTCCAGCTTTTCCACCGGCGGCATGAACACGCAGATCACGCCGTCGCGCGGCTCGATCGACAAAGCGGTGCGAACGGCGCCGAGGACCGGCACCTGCTCGATATGGGTCTGGCGGTCGACACTGGCTTCGTCCGAACTGCCGCCGGCATTGTAGAACTGCGTCATGCGCTCGTGGGTCGGCAGCGGCTCGCGCGGCTCGCTCGGGTCCTGCGGATTGATGAAGGGGTATTCGGACTTCGGCTTCCACGGCAGCGCGCCGAGCGGCAGCCGGAAGCCGAGCGGCGAGTCGCCCGGGACCAGAAATAATTTGCCACGCCGCAGATTCCACTTTTCGCTCTTCCAGCGGTGGCCACTCGCCTCGGCGTTCCAGCGCTGCACCGGCAACACGAAACCGGACGGGTTCGACAGGCCGCGCTCGAAGGTGCGCACCATGCGCGCGCGCGTTTCCGGATCGTCGATCTTGGGATCGGCCGGATCGACGTTGGGCGGAAGCTCTGATTCCTTGAGCATCCAGTGCGTCGGATCTTCGTAGGCCGGAATGGCGAATTCATTGCCGAGGCCGAGACGCGTCGCGATGTCGTCGGTGAAACGTTCGGCCTGCTGAATAGTCGCTTCGCGCGGGCCGTCTTCCTTGGCGATCAAAGCCGGATCGGTCCAGATCAACTCGCCATCCTTGCGCCAATAGAGCGCGAAGGCCCAGCGCGGCAGGCTTTCGCCCGGATACCATTTGCCCTGCCCGTAATGCAGGAAGCCGTTCGGCGCGAAACGTTCGCGCAAGCGGCGGATCAACTTGTCGGCCAGCCCGCGCTTGGTCGGACCGACCGCGGACGTGTTCCATTCCGCCGCCTCAAAATCGTCGATTGAAATGAACGTCGGCTCGCCGCCCATCGTGAGGCGAACATCCTGCTTTGCCAGATCGCGGTCGACGTCGTCACCGATCGCGTCGAGCCTGCTCCAACTCTCGTCCGAAAACGGCTTGGTGACGCGCGGCGTCTCATTGATGCGGTCGACCCGCATGTCGAACGCAAACTCGGCATTGCCGGCGCTGACATTGCCGGCGATCGGCGCGGCCGAGCGATAATGCGGCGTGGCGGCGAGCGGGATATGGCCCTCGCCGCACAGCAAACCGGAGGTGACGTCGAGCCCGATCCAGCCGGCGCCGGGGATATAGATTTCCGTCCAGGCGTGCAGGTCGGTGAAATCCTCACGCGTGCCCATCGGCCCTTCGAGCGGATCGACGTCGGCCTTGAGCTGGATGAGGTAGCCGGAGACGAAGCGCGCGGCGAGGCCGAGATTGCGCGCGATCTGCACCAGAAGCCACGCAGAGTCGCGGCACGAGCCGCAACCCAACGACAGCGTTTCATCGGGCGTCTGCACGCCCGGCTCCATGCGGATCAGATACTTCACCT
>JANMSZ010000071.1:0-1882 GCA_031389925.1 Hyphomicrobiales bacterium
GCCGCGATCGAGCGGCGCGCTGCGTCCGGTCACGGCCTCGATGGCGTAAGCCAGCTCGCGCGGCGTCATGCGCCAAAACTGCTCCGGCGACAGCCGCAGCACACCGAGCCCGAAGCCGATCGCCTGTTTCCAGAAAAATGGCGTCATGCGCCTTCGTCGCCGAAGGTCGCGGCAATCAGCGCGGCCGCGATACGCACATAGCCTTGCGCGCCGCCGTCGACTTCCATTGCGGCGACGTCGGCGTCACTTACCGTCTCGCCGGCGCCGCGCAGGCCCGCGGCGATGATGCGCGTGAGATCGCGCGCCTTCAGCCGGCCCGTGCCGAAGCGCTCGGTCAGGGCCACCAGGTCGTCGGCGCCGAACGCGTCTTCCAAATCGGCCAGCGCGCCGAGCGTGAGCACCAGCCGGCGCTTCATGCCGCCGAGCTCGGCCTCGATCTCGCCGCGATGTTTGTTGGCCATGATCAGGCTCCGGTGAAGGTCAGTTCGCCGGCCGATTCCAGCGCAACGTCGTAAGTCACCTCGCCATTGTGCTCGCCGGCGAATTCCAGATTGGCGATCTGGAACGCGCCCTGCACCGTGCCGAAATCTGGAATGACGATCTGATAGGATTTCACCGCGCCGTCGAAGAAGGTCTGGCGCATCAGCGCATCGGTCGAGGCGTCCTTGAACAACCCGCGGCCCGACACCGAGGCGCGCTTGACGCCGGCGCCGTCGAGCAGCTCGCGCCAGCGATTGGCGCTCTCGGCATGCGTGATGTCGACAGTCTCGGCGTTGAACGCGAGCCTCCGCGTGCGCAGGCCGGCGACGGTCGTATAGCCCGCGCCGTCGGCGATCTTGACGAGCAGGTCTTTGCCTTTCTGGGCAGTCATTGTGTGTTTCCTTTGGTTTAAGCGGGTTCGGTCACGGCGCGGAAGCGCACCAGTGCGTGATAGGTGCGCCCGTCCGCCTCGCGGCGAATGTCGGCCACCGAAAATCGGAGATTGACCAGCGCGTGGTCGGCCAGCGCCAGCGGCGCATCGTCGAGCGCTTGCAGCAGCGCGCCGGCGATGCGGTGCGCCTCTTTGTGTCCGCCCTGGCGCGACCAGGCGTGCAGCGTCAGCTGATGCTCTTCGCTTGGCTCGCCACCGGCGGAGTAGTCGGCAATGCGCGCCTCACCGAGCGTGACATAGGGGAACACTACGGCGCGCGGCGGCTCGTCGTAGACCTTGGCGCCGCCGAGAATATTGACGAGCGCGGCGTCGGCGGCCAGCGCGTCGTGCACGGCGGCGCGCAGCGCTACGGAAGCGGCAGTGGGCATGTCAGTCCTCGCGGATGTCGGCGTCGATCTCGAGAAAGCGGCGGTCGGCGCTGTCGCGCACGGCGATGACGCGGTAGATCCGCGTGCCGTCCGCAAACCGGTGTTGCGTGGTGATGCCGGCGCGGGCGCGGATCACGATGCGGAAGCGCGCCGTAGCGCCGAGGCTATCGGCAGCGACGTCGGCGCGCGCCGCCAGCGGCACGACCTGCGCCCACAGCGTCGTGACGACGTCATAGAGCCGCGTGACGCCGCCGGCGCCGTCGTCGGCCTCAGCTGGCGCTTCCAGCACCAGGCGGCGGTTCAAATCACCAATATTCGTATTTTGCGCCGTCATAGCGACAGCATCCGGTACGGCGCGATCAGCGCGGCGACCGTCGTCGGCAACACCGTCACGGCGCCGAGCGCGGCCAGCCCGCGGTTCTCGTACCAATGCGCGGCCAGCAGACGGATCGCCTGCCGTAATGGCTCGGGCACATCCGATCCGGCGTCGCCGTAGCCGGCCGTGACATCGAGCTCGATGCCAGCGGCCAGACGCCCCGGCTGCGGCAGCGCCCAGGGCGCGAAGGCCAAAGCCGAGGCACCG
>JANMSZ010000129.1:0-11549 GCA_031389925.1 Hyphomicrobiales bacterium
AAAGGCCAAGGGCGCCATCGGCTATGAGCGGCTGGACGGCGCGACCGACGTCGCCAAGGTCTCGGTCATCGGCATCGGCATGCGAAGCCATGCCGGCGTCGCGGCGAGCGCCTTCAAGGCGCTGTCGCAGCAGAAGATCAATATCCTCGCCATCACGACGTCCGAGATCAAATTCTCGGTGCTGATCAACGCCGCCCAGACCGACACCGCGGTGCGCACGCTGCACACGCTGTATGGGCTGGATAAGGGGTAGAAGTTCTTTCTACACCCTCCCCTGGAGGGGGAGGGTCGATCGTTTGAGCGTCAGCGAAAACGATCGGGGTGAAGTGATCTTTACATCTATCGTTTCACCCCACCCCGCTCGCCATAGCGCGGCGAAGACGCGCGTAAACGCGCTTATGGCTCGCGACCCTCCCCCTCCAGGGGAGGGTAAAAAAGCGCAACCCTCCCCAGGCCCCGCCCGGGCTTTCCCTTGCCCCTTACCACCCCCATTCGCTATAGCCTGCACAGCGGTTCGGCACCGCTTTTAGGGATCAAAATGATGCGTGGCGCGCTAGGCGGTCCGCGCGTGCTGTTGCGCCGTCTTCGCGAAGTCATGGCGGAGCCGGTCAGCGCGCAGGAACGCCTCGACAAGGTGGTCGTTCTGATCGCCGCCAACATGGTGGCGGAGGTTTGCTCTGTCTACGTTTTGCGCGTGGACGGGACCCTCGAGCTATACGCCACCGAAGGCCTCAAGCGCGAAGCCGTCCACGAGACGGTGCTGAAGGCCGACGAAGGCCTGGTCGGCCTGGTCGCCAGCGAAGCGACGCCTATCAACATGTCGGACGCGCAGAACCACCCGGCCTTCTCGTTCCGGCCAGAGACGGGCGAAGAAATCTACCACTCGTTCCTCGGCGTGCCGGTGCTGCGCGCCGGCAATACGCTCGGCGTGCTGACGGTGCAGAACCGCGCCCGGCGGACCTCCACCGAAGAGGAAGAAGAGGCGCTGCAGACCACGGCGATGGTGCTCGCCGAGATGATCGCCTCGGGCGAGCTGTCGTCGATCGCGCGGCCCGGCGCCGAGCCTGCCGCGCGTCATTCGATGCACCTCACCGGCACCTCGCTGTCCGACGGCATCGCGCTCGGACACGTTGTCTTGCACGAACCCCGTGTCGTCATCACCAACGTGATCGCCGACGACGTGCCGCGCGAACTCAAGCGGCTCGATACCGCCGTCGCCAGCATGCGCGCCGATCTCGACCGCATGGTCGAACACCGCGACGTCGCCGACGGCGGCGAGCACCGCGACGTGCTCGAAGCCTATCGCATGTTCTCCTACGACCAAGGCTGGCTGCACAAGATGCGCGAAGCGGTCAGCACCGGCCTCACCGCCGAAGCCGGCGTCGAGCGCGTGCAATCCGACACCCGCGCCCGCATGCTGCGCGCCTCCGATCCTTATCTGCGCGACCGGCTGCACGATCTCGACGACCTCGCCAACCGCCTGATGCGCGTGCTGATGGGTCAGAACCACGCGCCGGGCAAAGAGCAATTGCCGGACAATGCCATTGTCGTCGCGCGCTCGATGGGCCCGGCGGCGCTGCTCGACTACGACCGCAAGAAATTGCGCGGCCTCATCCTCGAGGAAGGCGGCCCGACCTCTCACGTCTCGATCGTCGCGCGCGCCCTCGGCATTCCGACGGTCGGCGAGATCGAGAACGCCACCGGCCTGGTGGAGCCCGGCGACGCCATCATCGTCGACGGCTCGACCGGCCAGGTGCACATGCGGCCGCGGCAGGACATCCAGGCGGCCTATGGCGAACGCGTCAAACTGCGCGCGCGCCGGCAGGCGCAGTACCGCGCGCTGCGCGACCGGCCTTGCGTCACCAAAGACGGCGAGAAGATCGCCTTGATGATCAATGCCGGCCTGATGATCGATATGCCGCATCTGGAAGAAACCGGCGCCGCCGGCATCGGCCTATTCCGCACGGAATTGCAGTTCATGGTGGCCGACACGCTGCCGCGCACCGGCGAGCAGCTCGCGCTGTATCGCGCCGTGCTCGATGCCGCGGCAAAAAAGCCGGTGACCTTCCGCACGCTGGATATCGGCGGCGACAAGGTGCTGCCCTACATGCGCAACTTCGAGGAGGAGAACCCGGCGCTCGGCTGGCGCGCGATCCGCCTCGGTCTGGACCGGCCGGGCCTCTTGCGCAGCCAGGTCCGCGCCATGCTGCGCGCCGCCGGCGGCCGCGAGTTGCGGCTGATGTTTCCGATGATCGCGATGATAGAGGAATTCGACAAGGCCAAGGCTTTGGTCGAGGTCGAACTCACGCACCTGCGCCGCCACGGCCATGCGCTGCCTGAGCGGGTGCAGATCGGCACCATGCTGGAAGTGCCGTCGCTGCTGTTCCAGCTCGACGAATTGCTCGAGCGCGTGGATTTCCTGTCGGTCGGCTCCAACGATTTGATGCAGTTCCTTTATGCCGCCGACCGCGGCAATGCCCGCGTCTCGGATCGGTTCGACCCGCTGTCGACGCCGGTGCTGCGCGCGCTCAAGGACATCGCCGACAAGGCGCGCAAGCACGGCAAGCCGGTGGCGCTGTGCGGCGAACTGGCGTCACAGCCGATCGGCGCGCTGGCGCTGGCCATTATCGGCTATCGGGCGCTGTCGCTGTCGCCCTCGGCGATCGGCCCGGTAAAGGCATTGCTGCTCGACCTCGACTGCAAGAAGGGTGCGGCGGAAATCCTGCCGTTCCTCGATCAGCCGGTCGGCAGCGTATCGATGCGCCACAAGCTCGAGGGCTTCGCGGCGGCCGAGGGGCTGCAGCTTTGATCGCTATCCCGCAACACCGTCTCGACGCCTTGCTTTCTCGTCACTCGATGGTGGAGAACGAGCTCGGCACCGGCTTGGCCACCGACGCCTACGTCAAGCTATCGCGCGAGTTCTCCGAACTCGGACCCGTCATCGAGACGATCAAGGCCTATCGCGCCGTGACCGCCGAAATCGCCGATCTCGAAGCGCTGAGTAACGACGCCGCGAACGATGCCGAGATGCGCAAGATGGCGGAAGGCGAAAAGCTGGCCTTGCAAGGCAAGCTTGAGCAGCTCGAGCACCAGATCCGCCTGGCGCTGATCCCCAAAGACGCGATGGACGACCACGACGCCATTCTGGAAATCCGCGCCGGCACCGGCGGCGACGAGGCCGCGTTGTTTGCCGGCGACCTGTTCCGCATGTACGAGCGCTATGCCGCCAAGCAAGGCTGGAAAACCGAAGTGATATCGATGAGCGAAGGCAGCAAAGGCGGGCTGAAGGAAGTCATCGCCGAAGTGCACGGCCGCGGCGTCTTCGCCAAGATGAAGTTCGAGTCCGGCGTGCATCGCGTGCAGCGCGTGCCCGACACCGAAACGCAGGGCCGCGTCCATACCTCGGCCGCGACCGTCGCGGTGCTGCCGGAAGTCGAGGACGTCGACATCCAGATCAGGGACGACGACCTCAAGATCGACACCATGCGGGCGCAGGGCGCCGGCGGCCAGCACGTCAACAAGACCGAGTCGGCCATCCGCATCACGCACATTCCGACCGGCACCATCGTGTTCGTGCAAGAGGAACGCTCGCAGCATAAGAACAAAGCCAAGGCGCTCGCCTACTTGCGCACCAAACTCTACGACACCCAACGCCGCAAGCTCGATGCCGAGCGCGCGGCCGAACGAAAGGGCCAGATCGGCTCCGGCGACCGCTCCGAGCGCATCCGCACCTATAATTATCCGCAAGGCCGCGTCACCGACCACCGCATCAATCTCACGCTGTACAAGCTGCCGGCGGTGATGGAAGGCGACGTCGACGAACTGATCAACGCGCTGATCACCGAGCATCAGGCCGAACTGCTGGCGGCCGAAGGCGCGACGTGACGCAAGATGCTAATCTTGGCGCCAAGCGTCATGCGCTTGCCGAGCGGTTTCGCCAAGCGGGGATCGAGTCGGCCGAAGCCGACGCACGGCTGTTGATCGCCGCCGCGCTGGGTCTCGACCGCACTGCGCTGACGGTGCAAAGCGAACGCAAGCTGACGCCGGATGAGACGAACGCCATCGACGCGCTGGCGGCGCGAAGGCTCAAGCGCGAGCCGGTCGCGCGCATTCTCGGCCGCAAGGAATTCTGGAGTTTGCCGCTCAACATCAGCGGCGCCGTGCTGGTGCCGCGGCCCGAAACCGAAACCGTGGTCGAGGCCGCGCTCGATTTCGCCGTGAGCGGCGGCAAAGGCTTGAAGAACTTGACGCTTGAGAGCCTGCACATCCTCGACATTGGCACCGGATCGGGCGCGCTGCTGCTGGCGCTGCTCAGCGAATTGCCCAACGCGCGCGGCACTGGCACCGACATCAGTGCCGCGGCTTTGGAGGTCGCGCGCGGCAATGCCGAGCGAGTTGGCCTCGCCTCGCGCTGCACCTTCGTCGAATGCGACATCGCCAGCGGCGTGGCGGGTCCCTTCGATCTGATCGTGTCCAACCCGCCTTATATCGCGCATGACGACATCGCCACGCTCGAGTCGGACGTGCGCGACTACGATCCAAGCCTGGCGCTCGATGGCGGCCCTGACGGCCTCGATGCTTACCGCGCCATCGCCCATGACGCCCGCCGTCTGCTGGCGGGCGGCGGGCGGTTGATCGTGGAACTGGGCGCGGGCCAGGAATCGGCCGTTCGCGCACTCTTTAACGACATTGGCATGACAGTTGGCGGTGCGCGCAACGATCTGGCCGGCATTGCGCGCGCGCTCGGCGCCTCATTTAAGCTTGAAAACACGGTGAAAAACGCGTCATGACAAGCCCGCATTGCCGCCTGGCGAAAAGGCGGGGCTGGCTTTAATTGCAAAAAACCTCTTGGAATGTGGAACGGAAACGACTAGCTTTCGGTTACGGAATCGACCCGGACGGGTGCATCGCCACGAAACCCCGGAGCCAAGACGCTCTGTGAGGCGGCGGCGCAAAACCGATGACGAAAGCGCCGAAAAGAACGGCAATCGAAATCGACAGATCGGGTTTGGATGCTTCACCGGTTGGGCGCATCACATTTTTATGTCTAGCGAGATGCGCGTAACGAGAGGTTGGCAACGCCGCGGCAGGTCCGCGGCTACATTTGCACCCATGGGGTTGCTGTAGCAATCGCGAAACAAGAATCGACAACGCATCGAACATTTGCGCGGACAACAGACGTCCCAATCGGGCGTCTTCTCAAGTCCGACCGCGCGATGAATTTCGTTTGAACTTAAGTCAAGTCACGAGACGGCAACGCGAAGCGAAAGGTCTGCGAAAAGGCACATCATGAGAAACGGTCAAAAGCGCATGCGGGGACGCAGCAACAATAATAACAACCACAACAGCAATAATAGTAATAATAATAATTACCGCAAAAGTCAGAATCCATTGACGCGGGTTTACGAGTCGAACGGACCCGACGTAAAAATCCGCGGCACCGCCTCGCACATCGCCGAGAAATATATCCAGCTCGCGCGCGACTCGCAGAGCTCCAGCGATCCGGTGGCGGCCGAGAATTACTATCAGCACGCCGAGCATTATTTTCGCCTGATCGCGACGGCGCAGGAAGCGTTCCGGCAGCAAAATCCGAACTACGCCCCGCCGCCGAATCCGCAGGGCCAGAACGCGCCGCAGGGCGCCGCCGACGACAACTTCGACGACGACGATGACGGCCAGCCGTTCACCGGCCAGAACGAGCCCGGCTTCGCGCCACAGCCGCAAGCGCAAGCACCGCAGCATGTACCGCAGCATGTACCGCAAGCGCAGCCTTATCTGCCGCGCGACGCGCAGCCGTTCCCGCCGCGCGATCAGCACCAGCCGCGTCCGCAGCACAACCAGCCGCAACATCAACCGCAGCCGCAGCGTCAGCCCTACGTGCAGCCGAGCCAGCCCAGCGCGGCGCCCGACGTGAACGGCCTGCCGGCCTTCATCACCGGCGGCCAGCCGCAGCCCGATATCGGCAATGGCGGCCAGCCGGACGGCCCGAACGGTCAGGATCAAGGCGACCGCCAGGATCGTTTCGGGCATCGCCGGCGCCGGCGTCATCGCCCGGGCGGCAGTTTCCAGCAGCGTCCGGATAATTTCGGCAATGTCGCCCCGCAAGGCGCGGCGCCCATGCCGAGCGAAGGCGGCGACGAGCCGCCGCGTCAGCCGGACTGAACGCGCTCAATCCCGATGAATCTGCAAGGCGCTCACCGCGCCGCCGGGTGACGGCGCCAGCACAGGCTCGAGCGCCGGCACCAGCCGGCGTTTTTCGCGGCGCGCCGGGATCGCGCGATAGACCTGCTTGGTCGCTTCCACCAGATGCACGCCGGCAAACGGCGCCGACAAGGTCGCGCCGGTGCGCTCCCACGCCACCGCCGAGCGCAGAAACCAGCCGCGCGCGATCGGCGGCACGTAGAGCGCTTCGGTCCAGCCGGTCGGCGTGAACCAGGTCTCGCGCAAAAGCTGATTGATCTGCGTGCGCGAATAGGGCCGGCCATGACCGAACGGCGTCGTATCCATGCGCGTCCACAGGCCGCGCCGGTTCGGCACCACCGCCAGCAGCCGCCCGCCCGCCGCCAAGACCCGCCACACCTCGCGCAGCAGGGTCGCCGGGTCGTTGGTCATTTCCAGCCCGTGCACCAGCAGCACGCGGTCGACCGCGTTATCGGGCAGCGGCAGGTCGTTCTCGTCGACCAGCGCCGTCAGCGCCGGCCGCGTGGTCGGCCATTTCACCACGCCCTGCCCGGCCGGCATGAAAGCCAGGCAGCGCTCGGCCTCCTCCCGGAACAGGCCGAGATAGGGCGTCGCATAGCCGATGCCGAGTACGCGCTGGCCTGCGGTATCGCGCCACAGGCTGCGGATGCCGCGGCCGACAAAACGGCGGGCCACCACACCAAGGCGCTGGCCATAGAAGTTGCGCAGGTCCACAACGTCGATCGACATGGAGCAAAACTACCATGAAAACGATTAGCTATGCTGCATCGCCGGCAATGCCCGGGGGTTGGCCCGCATGATACGATTAACGAGCCATTCGCAAGAGGACACGACCAAAGGACACAACATGCCCGCGGAAACCCACCTGTTTGCCTGCCGATCCGACAATTACGGGGTTCTGCTGCATGACCCGGAAAGCGGCGCCACCGCCGCGATCGACGCGCCGGAAGCAGCCCCCGTCGAGGACGCGCTGAAGGCGACCGGCTGGAAGCTGACCGACATTCTCGTCACGCATCACCATGCCGACCACACCGACGGCATCCAGGCGCTCAAGGACAAATACAAATGCCGCGTGGTGGCCCCCAGCGCGGAAGCCGACAAGATTCCGGGCGTCGACCTGAGCCTGCGCGAGGGCGACAAAGTCACCGTCGGCAAGTTGACCGCCAATGTGATCGAAACGCCGGGCCACACCTCAGGCCACATCGTCTACTGGTTTCACGCCGACAAGCTCGCCTTCGTCGGCGACACGTTGTTCTCGATCGGCTGCGGCCGCGTCATCGAGGGCACGCCCGGCATGATGTGGCGCTCGCTGCTGAAGCTGCGCGACCTGCCGGACGACACCAAGATTTATTGCGGCCACGAATACACCGCCGCCAACATCAAGTTCGCGCGCACCATCGAGCCGGACAACAAGGCGCTGGCGGCGCGCGAGGCGCAGGCGGCGCAGCAGCTTGCGAAAGGCGAGCCGACGATCCCCGTCACCATCGGCGAGGAGAAGTTGACCAACCCGTTCCTGCGCGCCGATATGCCGGAGGTCGCGGCCGGTATCGGCATGACGGGCAAAGAGGCCTCGCAGGTGTTTGCCGAAATTCGCGCGCGCAAGAATAAGTTCTAACCTTGTCCATGGTCGTCACGGCCGCCAACATCATCGCAAAGCTCGCGCTCAAGCCGCATCCGGAGGGCGGGCATTATCGCGAGACTTTTCGCGACCCGCGGCTGATCGACGGCCGCGCCGCCTCGACGGCGATCTTGTTTTTATTGGCGCGCGGCGAACGCTCGCATTGGCATCGCGTCGATGCCGTGGAGATCTGGCACTATCACGCCGGCGCGCCGCTCAGACTGTCGATCGTCGGCGGAGCGAGCGAACAAATCGTCCGGCTCGGCGCCGATATCCATGGCGGCGAAATTCCGCAGGTGACGGTGCCGGCGCAAGCCTGGCAGGCAGCCGAAAGCCTGGGCGACTGGACCCTGGTCGGGTGCACCGTCGCGCCAGGCTTTACGTTCGACGGTTTCGAACTGGCGCCCGCGGGCTGGACGCCGCGCGGCTAGAGCCGCTTCTTCTTGCGGCTGCGTACCGGCGCCTTGTCGATGCGCTTTCGCATATCGTTGGCGACGACGCCGGCGATTGCCACGGCGGACAAGGCGGCGGCGAGATATTTCCGCCGATGAGCGGTGTTGGTCGCTTTTGCCGCCTGGCGCACCAGCTTCTTGTATTGCCTGGTCGCGGCGTCGAGCACCTTGTTGGACTGCTTGATCACCGTGCGTTCCGCGACCTCGTACAGACTCGCGGATGCGGCTCGCCGTGTGACGGCCTTCTTGGCGGTTTTCTTGGCGGTTTTCTTGGCGGTTTTCTTGCGTGACGTCTTCCGGCGTTTAGCCATGATATGCTCCCAGACAGTTGGCTTGTGAAAATTGAATATGCGACGCGGCGGCGATGACTGCCGTCTATCGCGATTTTACTCGCTGGCGTGCTTGGCCTTCCGCGCCGCCGTGCGTTTGGTTTGCGGGCGCCGGCGCGGCTGTATCTTGGGCGCCGGCAGAAACTTCAAGGCGCTCGCGACCGAGGGCGGCATGGCCTCGGCGAAAGCTTGCGGCACTTTCTTGGCTCCGTTTTTCAGATATTTCTTCGCGTCGGACGAACTGCGGACCGCGGTGCCCGCGAGCGAACCGAGCTCAAAGGCCAGCGTCGTCGCCAGCTTCGGATTGTCCCGCACGAATGCCCAAAACTTGTCGATCACCGATTCGGAAGGTGCTTTTCTTTTCCGGCTCATTAATCACTCCGACATCCCCAAAGACGTGGAACAATTCCCGTCAGGCGAAAGAGTTCCATGAGGGCTGGCCGCGGCGCTGGTAAACGCGCTAAAAGCGAAAAAAATCGAAGGGGAAATGCCAGTGCCGCTCACGCTCGACCAAGCCAAAGACGTGCTCGCGCGCGCCAACCGCATGATCGCCCACGAAGGCGTGCTCGACGCCTTCGGCCACGTCACCATGCGGCACCCAACCGACCCGGGGCGCTATTTGATGTCGCGCTCGCGCGGCCCGGAACTGGTGCAGCCCGAAGATATCCACGAGTTCACCCTCGACTCGCAGATCGTCAAGCCGATCGAGCCGCGGCTCTATGGCGAGCGCGTCATCCACGGCGAGATCTACAAGGCGCGGCCGGACGTCAACGCGGTATGCCATCACCACGCGCCGTCGATCCTGCCGTTCTGTATTTCGGGCATGGAGTTGAAGCCGGTCTATCACCTCGGCGCCACGATGGGCGCGGCGGCGCCGTTCTGGGACAGCCGCGACGATTTCGGCGACACCACGCTGATCGTGGCCAAGCCCGAGGAAGGCGCCTCGCTGGCCAAGGCCTTGGGGCCTAACTGGATCGTGCTGATGCGCCGCCATGGCGCGACGGTCGCCGGCAGCACGCTCGAGGAACTGACGTTCCGCACCATCTACACCGCGCGCAATGCCGCGGTGCAGATCCAGGCGCATGGCCTCGGCCACGTGTCGCCGCTCACCGCCGCGGAAACCGAACTGGCTGGCCAATATAATCTGCGGCCGGGTCCGGTGGCGCGCGCCTGGGAATACTGGTCGGTGCGGCTCGACAAGGCCGAAGGCACTTGGCAGGCGGCCAAGCCCAAAAGATCGCCTAAGGCTTTACGCAAAGCAGCGAAGCCGGCGGCGAAAAAGTCCGCGGTCAAAAAGAAAAAATCCAAGAAGAACAAGAAAAAGTAAAGCGCTCCCGCTAGACGAACTTTCATCCAACGAAAAACTGATCAAGGCCGCCGGCATTAAATAGCGCGGCGCCCTTCCCTGTCTCGATTTGCGGCGGCGGCGGTGCTATCGCAGAGGCCGCCTTCGCCAACCCGGGACAGCCATGACCACTCCAGTTCGCGGCATGATCGCGGTCGACAAGATCGGCTGCAAGATCCTGTTTCTCAATCCGCAGACCTACGAGACCGAAACGCGGCTCGAAGGCTTCCAGCGCACGGTGCATGAGCTGCTGGTGATTCCGGAAACCGGCATGGCCTACGTGCCGATCTATGGCGACGGCATTCACGGCCGCAATCCCAACCCCGGTCACACGCTGCACGTCATCGACCTCATCAAGCGCGAAATCACGCACAGCATCGATCTGTCGCCGTTCCGCGCGCCGCATACGGTGCGGCTCGGCGCCGACGGCATGATCTACATCACCTGCGAGAACAGCGCAGTCGTGGTGGCGATCGATCCGAAGACCAACCAGATGGCCTATGCCATCGATTCCGGTTCGACCAACGGCCACCGCCTCGCCATCGCGCTCGACGGCCAGCGGCTTTACACCGACAACGAGGAAGACGCTTCCGTGTCGGTGATCGATTTGCCGAACCGCAAGCTGCTCGGCCAGATCAAGACGCCGCAGGCGCTGGCCGGCATCGCCGTCTCCAATGACGGCAAGACCGTGATCGCGGTCAGCGACGAGAAGCCGGTGATCTTCGTCATCGACACCGCGGCCGGCAAGGTCGTCCGCGAGGTCGCGCTCGAAGGGGCGGAGAAGCCGGCGCAGATCGCGCGCTACTCGCCGGATGGAAAGCTTATCGTTGTCAGCAATCTGAACAGCAACATGCTGCATATCATCGATGCGTCGTTCGGCGCGCAAACCGCGATCCCGGTCGGCAGCCAGCCGATGGACTTCGCCTTCCGCGGCGATAAGCTGTTCGTCGGCTGCCAGGGCGACGGCTCCATGCACGTCATCGATATTCCCGGCCGCCGCGTGAAGCAGAGCTTCCAGGCCGGCACCGGCTGCGAATCCGTGGGCTTTTTCTAGGGTTCGCAACTGGCAACGGCGCCCGCGCCCCGCTAGATAGACGGCGGGAGAGCCTTATGACGCGTGACGCCAAAGCCGCCAAAGAACGGGAAACCTGGGCGAAGCTCTGGCCCAGCCAGACGCCCGAGAAATCCGTGCCGCTGCTGCAGGCGCTGCACATTCTCACGCGCGAGGCGACGCTGAATGCGGATTCGCGGCGCAAGCTGACGCAGGTGCTGCATTTGACGCAATTGCTGCGGCCGGCGCTGGAGGGTCTGCTCAAGGACGACGGCGATCCGGTGATTGCCGACGTCGGCGCCGGCAAATCCTATCTCGGCTTCATCCTCTACGATTTGGTGCTCGGGCCCGCCGGACGCGGCAGCGTCGTCGGCGTCGAGGCGCGGGATAAGCTGGTCGAATCCTCGCGCGCGCTGGCGGCTCAATCGGGCTTCGAGCGCATGCAATTCATTGCCGCGCCAATCGCGGAAGCGACTTTGCCCGGCGGCCGTGCCGACATGGTGACGGCGCTGCATGCCTGCGACACCGCGACCGACGACGCCATCCGCTTTGC
>JANMSZ010000179.1:0-4686 GCA_031389925.1 Hyphomicrobiales bacterium
CGTGCCGGCGGCGCCGGCGTCGGTGACGACAAGGCAGCGGCCGTCGCGAAAGCTGATGCGGCACTGGTTGAGGGCGTTGCGGCCGTCGCTCGACATCGCCATGCCGACTTGCGTGATGTCGGTCCACAGCCGGCTGTCGGCTTTTCCGTCGCTCGCGGTGCGCCAGCCGAGCGACGACTTCGCGCCCGCGTCGGTGAGCGTCACGCCGCAGTTCGGGTTGCGCCAGACATAGCCCTTGTTGTCGAGCACGAAGTGCAGGTCGTAGGTTTTCGAGGCGGGCGCGTTCATGCCGCCGAGACTAGCGGAAGGCGCGGTCTTTCGGAATCTCGGCCGCCGCAAAATACCTATTGACTTCATTCCCAGCCTATATATACCTAGGACTATCCACCCCACGCGAGGGGCGTTCTGCAGGACACTGTTGAACGTGGGGCGGTGCGGCGCCTGCGCGCGGGATTTGTAACCCCGCGCCCGGGAGGCCCCGGACAGCTGCCCGCCGGCACTACGACCGGCTGCCTTTGATGGCTGGGGGCGGCGGGCGAGCAAGGGCGGCGGGAGCCGCCCGGATCGGGCAGGGCCTTAAAGCCTTGCCCTCGCCCCCGCGGAAGCGCGGCCCACGGGGACTTAAAGACGCCGCGGTGGAGCATCGGAAGGCGGCGCGCCTGCCTTAAAGGCGCGGCCCGTCGAAGTCCCACCGGGGACCAGACGGGAGGATGGTGGTTCGCGCCTTTCGGTGCTCCACCCCCTCGCACTAAAAACAAAAACAAAGCCGCGAGGGTTCGTTGCAGAAAGTCCGGCGCCGTGCGGCGCGCGGCAACAAACCCTCATGTCTGGAGAACAACGAATGACCAACCGCAATGTCCAACCGAAACTTTCGCCGGCCGACGGAGCGCGCGAGGAGGCGGAACGGGCGGCGTCCTTTCACCGCCGCGTTGCTGCGGCGGGTATCGATCTCGACCACGTGCCGGAAGACATGGACGAATTCCGCTACCGCCTGGCGCGGCTTATCACCATGTACGTCAACGAGTGGCACGGCTGTCCGCAGCGCCTCTGCCGCCGCAACGAAGGCTGCATGGCGCCGGAGAACCGGTGCAGCAATGTGCAGTATGAGCCGTTGACTCCGGAAACATGGGAGCCTGTGCGCGTCGAGGTGCGCCGGCTGCTCGATGAGATGATCGCCGACGGGCGTCTCGTCATCGACTGAAAGACAGGGGTGGGCCGCCGCCAATTTCACCTTCGTGCCGCCGACGAAAAACGGCGGGCCACATGCCCGCTGTTCTTATTCGGTCAGCCGCGCTCTCGCCTAAAGCGACGTATTCCAGAGCACCGGAACCTCGCGATAGCCCGCGCCGCTTTTTTCGATGTTGGCGAGGGACGGGAAGGGATAGTGGAAGCCCTGCATCAGCATTTTTTCGGCCACCAGCATGTCGTAGACCTTGCGGCGCGTGGCTTCCGCGGTGGCCGCGTCCATGTCGAACATCACATGCCAGCCCGGATTGCGCGCAAACAGATACGGCACGTTCGTCACGTCGGCCTGAACGAACAACTTGCTGCTGCCCGACGCGACGACCAGCGACATATGACCCGGCGTGTGGCCGGGGGTCGCGACCGTCGTGATGCCGGGCACGATCTCCTTGCCGGCGTCGTAGGGCGTGAACTTGTTGTCCATCGCCTTGAACACCCGGCGCGTGTTGTTGAAGTTGCCTTTGAGCCCCTCGGACGCGCGGCTCATCTCGCCGTCGTCGTTCCAATGCTTTAGCTCGATGGCCGGCACGAACACTTCGGCGTTCGGATACGCCGGTTTGCCGTCGGCGCCGACAAGGCCGTTGATGTGGTCGGGGTGACAATGGGTGATGATGACGCTGTCGATGGCCTTGGCGTCGATCCCCGCCGCGGTGAGGTTGCCGGCCAATTGCCCGAGCGCGCCTTTGCTCTGCGCGAACACCGCGCTGCCGAGGCCAGGATCGACCAGCGTGAGCTTCGAGCCGCTATTGATGACGATCGGATTGTAGGGCGTCACCACTTTGTCGGGCGCCATGAAGACCGCCTGCATGGCGGCGCCCACGTCTTCCTTCTTGGCGTTGCGCACGAAGGTGTCGGCCAGCGGCACGACCCGCACGCCGTCGGTGACCACCGTCAGTTCGAACTCCCCGACCTTGTAGCGATAAACGCCGGCGATCTGCTTTCCCGCCGGCGGCGCAGCGGCCGTTGCGGGTGAAACCGCCGTGCTCGCCGCCAAGGCCGCGGCCCCGGCCATTGCCCCACGCCGTGTCATTGTCGTCATGTCATCCCTCCCTGGATTTATTGAATTGTTGCGCGCGGCCATCGCGCGAACGGTGTCTTGCTGTCCCGATTCCACTTTATGGCCGGTCGCCGTGTGTGTCTATCCAAGGTTGCCCGGCTTTGTATTGTATCGCAGCATGGCGCGCCGTCTTCCAACTGCTGCGGCCGCATGGCATTGTCCCGCTTCCGCCGGGGGCGGGCACAAAAGGATTCCGCATGATGTTGCGATTGTTTGCTGCTGTTTTCGGCACCTTTTTTCTCGCCGCCCCGGCGCTCGCCGCGCAATGCGGCGGCGACTTCAACGTCTTCGTCGCCGCCATGGCGCGCGAGGCGCAGGCCAAGGGCGTGTCGCGCGCCGTGATCGACCAGGCGCTCGCCGGCGTCACCATCGACCCGGCGGTGCTCGCCTTCGACCGGCGCCAGCGCGGCACCTTCCGCAAGACCTTCGAGGAATACGCTTCGACCCGCGTCATCCCGCCGCGCATCAAGCGCGCCAAGGGCCTGATGCAGAAGCACGCGGCTTTGCTGTCGCGCATCGAGCGGCAATTTGGCGTGCCCGCCGTCCTGGTGATGGCGATCTGGACGCTGGAGAGCGACAATGGCGGCGGCGACATCGGCAAGATGCCGGTGGTGCGCACGCTCGCCACCATGGCGCATGATTGCCGCCGCACCGAGCTGTTCCAGGGCGAGCTGCTCGCGGCGCTGCAGATCGTGCAGCGCGGCGACCTGCCGTTGCGCGACATGGTCGGCGCCTTTGCCGGCGAGATCGGCCAGACCCAGTTCCTGCCGTCGTCCTACATCAAGTACGGCGTCGACTATGACGGCAACGGCCACGTCGATCTGCGCCACAGCATTCCGGACGTGCTGGCCTCGACCGCCAATCTCTTGAAGGTCGCCGGCTGGCGCACGGGCGAGCCTTACGGCGAGGGCACCGCGAATTTCGAGGTGATGCGCGAGTGGAACCGCTCCGAGGTCTATCGCAAGACCATGGTGCTGATGGCGCAGCGCATCGCGGAATGATCGGCGCTTTGGCGCGATCGCGTCCCGCCGCCTCCTGAAGGCCCAGTTGCATTTCCCGGAATCATGCTACTATCGCGTGTATCCATGGGAGGGGCACATCATGACTTTGCGGATCATCCTGGCGGCCTTCGTGCTGCTGTCGTTTCAGGCCACGCTCGCCGCGCAAGAGCGGACGGTGCCGAGGCCGCAACCGGATATCAGGCTGAAGGGCGATCGCAATCTCGAGATCGGGCGGCCGGCGCCGAACAATTCGCGGATCGAGCTCGTGCGCGTCAAAGAGTGCATCCGGGTGTGCGAGCGCGACCGCGCCGCCTGCCTGAAAAACACCTTCAACTCGTCCGGCTGCAATCTCGTCGGCGATCGTTGCGTCAAGGAATGCAAGAAGCCGCGCGGGTCCTTGCCCTTGCGCTCGGGCCCGCGGCCGATCGAACCGCCGCGCTGACTTCTTGTCATGGCCGGGACATAGGCGAGCGAAGCGACGCCGTCCTTCGGACGGCTATGCCCGGCGATGACAACTGAAGTTGTTGCGCCGTCCTACTCCAGCGCCTCGACAATGCGCACGTCGCGCACTGCGCCGTCGCCGAGCACCTTGACCGCCGCCTGATAGGCCGGCGAGTCGTGCGCGGCCTTGGCCTTTTCCAGGCTTTCGAATTCGGTGACGACGACGCGCTGCACGATCCCGGACTCGTAGACCGCCGCCGCGGTGCCGCGGGCGAGATATTTGGCGCCGAACGGCGTGGTCGCGGGCGCGGCGAGCTTGGCATAGGCCGCGAGCTTCTCCGGGTCTCTGACTTCGCGATAGAAGGTGATCCAATAGGCTTTGGGCATGGGGACTCCGGCGGTTTTGAGGGTGGGCTAGCGTGGTTGGACGCGCATCCTAGCGGCAGACGCGGGCAGGGCAAGGCGGGCTCACGCGGGTCGTCCCTGTGAACGGGGCGTTTCTAAAGTGAGTCTTTGCTATCCCGTCTTGCGCGCCTCCTTCGAAAATACCATTCTAGGTGGAAGGGGTGATAAATGGCGGTCGCCACCGAACCGGTTTTGCTCGAGTCGCGGTTGGACTTGGTTCGCTGGCTCGTAAGCAAGCCAAGTGGATGGGCGGCGGTTATTGCGACACGAGCTTCATTGCGCATCTTGCCGTTAGTATTTCCGACGGAGATCGAAAGTCGCGATCTCCAGCAGGCGAGATTGTTGTTGTCTGTGCTGCAGGCGAATTTCCTTGTCTGGACGGCTTGTCAATCAAGCCGGCACGCCCAAGCCTTAACCGCCGATGCTGCAGCGGTCGGTATTAGCGCGGCCACGTCTACTCACGCTTACTCTGCTGCGGCAACTGGGGCCGCCAACGCGGTTGCTGGCAAAGTACCCATCACGTCTGCTGCCAACGCCGTC
>JANMSZ010000233.1:0-10556 GCA_031389925.1 Hyphomicrobiales bacterium
GCGCGCTATTGGCGCTCGCGCACCTCTCCCTCCGGCGCTTAGGTCGCGGCGAAGGCCTTGTCCTTGGCTTCGGCGCGCTGGCACGCCGGCCGCGCCGCCAGCCGCGCGGCATAGTCGACGAATTCCTTCCGCTCCGGGATCATCTTGAAAACCATGCCCCAGCGGATATTGGCGCCGAGCAGCACGTCGGCGGCGGTGAACTGGTCGCCCATCAGATACGTCGCCTTGCTCACCGCGTCGGCGATCACGTTCATGGTGGTGTCGAAGTCGCCGTAGCCGAGCATGGCGCGGCGCGCCGGTTCCTTGCGCGGCGCCGCGCGGTCGGTCACCGCCGGTTCGAGGCAGCCCGGCCCGAAGAACATCCACTTGAGATAGACGCCACGGCGCGGTGTCCCGATCGGCACGTTCAGCTTGGCGTCGGGAAATTCGTCGGCGAGATAAGTGCAGATCGCGGCGACTTCGGTGATCGCAACGCCGTTGTGCACCAGCGTTGGCACCTTGCCCATCGGGTTCACGGCCAGATAGCCGGCCTTCATGTTGTCGCCCTTGCTCAGGCTCAGAAGCTCGACGTCGTAGGGCTCTCCCACCTCCTCCAGCATCCACAGCGCGACCGACGAGCGCGATGGCGAAGCGTGATAAAGCGTGAGATTGGCAGCCATGAAGGCCTCCCCGGAAGCGTGACGTGTCTTGTCCAGGGACTATGCCAGACCGCGGGCACGCCTGTCGCCCCCACAACCTTGCCTTGTGTTTGCGGGCGGGGCAAACTGCGCGCTTCGGCTTTGCATCGGCAACGGGGGCCCTTATGAAATTCATGACCGCGATTTTCACCGCCATCGCCGCGCTGTTTGTGTTCGGCGATGCGCGGGCCGCCACTCTAAAGGTCGTCAACGTCAACGCGCCGGCGATCAATTGCGTGTTCGACGCCAGTTGCTCGATCGTCGTCACCGACACCGTCGGCAATCTCACCTTCACGCCGCTCGGCCCTGGCGCGCGGCTGCAATCGCGCACGTTCCCGGCCAAGCCCGGCACCCCCGCCGCGGGCAAGACCGCCTATCTGTATCGCGTCGATCTCGTCAACGGCGCCGGCTTCACCGAATGCGCCTTGGGAATGGTCCTCAATTTCGGACCGGTCACCAAGTTGCAATATCTGCCGAACGAGGCGGCCGAGGTCTTCGTCATCACCACCGGCGGCCTCGGCTCGGTCGGGGTGAAATCCGCCGAGCAGGATGGCGACGTCATCACCTTCACCTTCACCGACTATCTGTGCGGCGGCAAGAGCAGCTTCTTCATCGGTCTGGCGTCGAGCAAAAATCCCAAGTCCAGCACCGCGACGCTGTTCGGCATCGGCCACCCGCCCCATGTCGAAGTTGCCGCGCGCGTGCCGGAGCACTAGCGCGGTTCGCCGTCACGCCTTACATCCGCCGCATGGCCAATGAGGTTCGCGACAACATCGAACGCCGCCGCTTCGAACTCGACACGCCGGGCGGCATAGCCTTTGCCAATTACCGGCGCGACGGCGGTGTCGTCACCATCATGCACACCGAGGTGCCCCGCCACATCAACGGCCGGGGCATCGGCTCGCAACTGGTGCGCGGCGCGCTCGATCTTGTCCGCGCCGAGGGCGCCAAGGTGGTCCCGGCGTGCCCCTTCGTCGGCTTTTTCATCGCCAAGCACCCGGAATACGCGGATTTACTCGCATGATTCCGAAAAGAGGGCACCGGTTTTCGGACAAGATCATGCGCAATCAAGACTGACATCTAACGCAAAATTTACCCATCGGTAAGACATTGGGCGGGCATAGCGCACCAGGGGCTTCCGTTGGATTTCTCAGCCGGCATCGCATTTTTCTTCGGTCAGCTTCAAAAGCTGCTGTTCTCGCTCGGCTCACATTTTTCGCTGACCTCGCTCGGCGCGGCGCTGTTTTTTGCCGCCGCGTTCTTCGTCTGGCAGCGGCTCAAGCGCGGCCGAAGGCTCCGCTGGCGCACCATCTGGCGCGCGCTGTTTCCCAAGCACATCGTCGCCAGCAAATCGAACCAGGCCGACATCGGCTACCTGTTCTTCAATGTGTTCGTGTTCGGCGTGGTGTTCGGCTGGGCGGTGCTGTCCTATCAGTTCGTCACCAACGGCATTATCTCAGGCCTGGTCGCGACGATCGGCCCGGTGACGCCGTCCACCCTCCCCGGATACGTGTCGCGCTCGATCATCACCGCGATGCTGTTTTTATCCTACGAGCTCGGCTACTGGTTCAACCACTGGCTCAGCCACAAGGTGCCGGTACTGTGGGAATTCCACAAAGTGCACCACAGCGCCGAAGTGCTGACGCCGCTGACGAACTTCCGCGTCCACCCGGTCTACACCTGGATCTTCGCCAACATCCTCGCGGTGTCGGCCGCGGTCGCCAACGGCCTCGGCAATTACATGTTCGGCGACACGACGTATCAATATGCGCTGAGCGACACCAACATCATCCTGGTGCTGTTCATCCACACCTACGTGCATCTGCAGCATTCGCACATGTGGATTTCGTTCCAGGGCTGGCTCGGCCGCGTCTTCGTGACGCCGGCGCATCATCAGGTGCACCACTCGGACAATCCGAAGCACTTCAACAAGAACTTCGGCAGTTGCCTGGCGCTGTGGGATTGGATCTTCGGCACGCTTTATGTGCCGAGCAAGGAGCGCGAGCCACTGCACTTCGGTTTTGCCGGCAATCCCGACGCGCACACGGTCAAGGGCGAGCTGGTCGATCCGCTGGTCAACGCCGCCGGCCATTTCCGGCAGCTCATGCCGAAGCGCGCCGAGGCGCTTCCCGTTGCGGAGCGCAAGCAGGCCTAGCCGGCCGCGTGGCCGAGCGCCTCGATCTCGCGCAGCCATTGTTCGCGCTTCTCGCCGCCTGCCGCCTCGATCATGCCGTAGATGGTGGAGCGCACCGGGGAGATGCCGGTGAAGTTCAGGATGTTGCGCTTGAGCAGCTTCAAGGCGTGCGCGCCGAAATACCAGCGGTAGATCAAGCCCGGCATGCCCATGGTCATGATGACGCGCGCCGACTTGCCCTTGAAGAATTTCCAGCTCGCCTTGCCGTGGCTGGCCTGGACCGCCAGCAGGTCGGGCTGGAAGATGCGCTCGAGGAACCCTTTGAGGATTGCCGGCATATCGCCCAGCCACAGCGGGAATATGAACACGATATGATCGCTCGCCAGGAAAGCCTCGCGCGCCGCGATGAGGTCCGGCTCCAGCGCCTGCGCCCGGCGATAGCCCTCGCGCAGGATAGCATCGAACTTCATGTCCGCGAGCACGAGCAATTTCGCGTCATGCCCACCGACCAGCGCGCCCGACAGATAGGCTCTGCCGAGCGCCTCGCTGAAGCTCCCGGTCTGAGGATTGCCGACGACGATGGTGATTTTGGCCATGACGGCACGCTAGCGGCCCGCCGCCGGTTCCACTTTGACATGGCGCAACTTGCACGGCATGCCGTGGCGCATGCGCCAATGCACTGTCAACGACAAGATGCAGAAGGGTTATCGCTACACCCTCACCGCCGGTGTGGGCCGCGGTTTCGATCCGGAATTCAAACCGCAACTGACGCCCGTGCAAATGCTCAAGCTCGGGGTGTTCGCCGGTAAGTACATGACCGACTGCCGGAAGGAATTTCCCAAGAGCTGGTTTACAGGCGCCAAGCTGGCGCCCAAGAAGCGCGATCCGTCGCTCAATTACTTTGGCGTCGACGCCAGTCAGCCGTTGTCGGTGTGGCGCGCCAAAGGCTGGCTGCACGCAGACGATCCGCGCGGCTGGTTCCAATGGTACTGCCGCTACTACATGGGACGCAGGATGCCGGACGAAGACCGGCGCCAGATCGCGCGCTGGAAGGCCATCCGACGTCACGTCCGTCAAATCCAGATGAACTGCGAAGCGGGCGACGTGTTCTGCCGCCCGCGGCAGCGGCAGGCGCTGCTGCATTGGGCCTACGACAGCCGAAAAATTTAAACGGCAATGCGGCCGAGCAGATCCGCCAGCAACTCCGGACAAGTGATTTGCGGGTTGTGGCTGGAATCGATGGCGTCGTGGCCCCAGCCTTCCCGTTGCGCGCGTTCGTAGAACTGCCGGAAGCGGTCGTCGGGCGCATTGCGGCTGCAATAGATGTAATGCCGCGGCAGCGTCAGCGGGCCGTTCTGAAACTTCAAAGGTTGCGCGAAGGTTTTGGCGGGTTGCGGCAGCCGCAACGGTTCGGCCCAGGCGCGATCTTCGGCTGGCGTGTCGGGCGGCATCGGCCCCGGCGGAATGAACCCATCCGGCGATGGCTGGCGCAGTGCGCGCGCGGATTCCGGCAGGATGGCCATGACGCTGTCGCCGTCGTTCGGCGCGAAAGCGTCGATATAGATCAGCTTGGCGATACGGGTCCGCGCCCGATCGGCGACGCCGGTCGCGACCATGCCGCCGTAGGAATGGCCGATCAGATTGACGCCGTTGAGGTCTTCGAATTTCAGCACGCCGAGGATGTCGGCAACGTGGGTATCGAGGTCGATATTGGGGTTGGAAAGATGACCGCGCTCACCGAGGCCGGTCAGGGTCGGCGTGATCAGGCGGTGGCCGCGCGCCTGCATCAGCGGGTGCATTTTCTTCCAGCCCCAGGCGGCCGACCAGGCGCCATGTGCGACGACGAATGTGGCCAATGTCTCTCCCCTTCATTTATTGGCGCGTGATCTTATCCGAAAACCGGTTCCCACTTTTCGGGATCACGCGCTACTCCGCCGCAACTGTGCGCAGCTTTCGGCTATTCCACCGCGCGCGGACCGCGTCGATCAATACAACCGCCAAACCGGCGGCAAGCACCTGCCAGCCCGGCCGGATGCCAGCGTCGAAGTCGAATACGGTATCGAGCACGCGCAGCGGTGAAACGTTGAACGCGATGCCGATACCGATCGCCTCGCCCGCGAATGTGAGCAGCGAGACAACGACGCCGAGCGCCAGCAAGCTGAGCGTCGACAACTCGCTGCTGTCCTGCCACCACGCCAGCACGCGGTAACCCATCAGCCAGGTGAAGACGCCCGCGACGAACACCGGAACCGTAACGTCGGCCTTGGTCTGCTGAAAATAATGGATCAGCGCGAGCAGCGCGATGAGATAAATCGTCTGATGAAGCCGGCGCCAGCGCAAACCGCCGATGCGTTTCACCATCGCATCGGTAGACGTTGCCGCCAGTACGGCAAGCCCGAGCCAGGCGATGCCGCCGACAATCAGATAAACCCGGTGCGTGATCTCGTAGGCCGCCTTGGCGAGGTCGTATTTCAGGTCGGCGACGTACAGCACGAGATGCGCCGCGATGTAGAGAAAGGTGCCGACGCCGAGCATCCGCCGCACATCGATCAGATTGCCGTAACGCGCGATGCGCCGGAACGGCGTCACAGCCAAAGTCAGCCCCAGGAACACCAGCGTCCAGAAACCGGCGCGATGGATCAGGTCATTGAGTGGCCGGGCGCCATGGGCGATGTCGCCGGCCTCGAACAGCGCCTTGGCCAGCGGAAACAGCAGAAGCGCCAGTGCCGCAATCCGCAACGGCGACAGCCGCCCGCGCCGGTCAAGCCAGACTTGCCAACTGGACTTCATGACCCCGCCTACCATGCCGCCGGCCCGTGATTAAGCCCGCAGTTCCCATGCATTACCGCCATACCGCACTGCACAATTTTCCCTTCCGAAAATGGGGGATCGTGGTAGTATTTTTCTACTGAAGTCGATTCGTCACAGCCGATCAGAAGGTTGGACGAACTAGCCGCCGAACCGGCCTTGGCCGACGGCGGTCAGAACAGGGAGCAAGGAAGGCAGAGAAGAAACCGTTGGGACGCCACGCCGGGCCAATCTCAGGAGGCCATCGATGTCGCGCACTTTGGTACGCTCGCTGCTCGTGCTTGTTCTGTCGCAGTTCAGTTATTCAGCTTTCGCCCACGATATATGGATCAGCCGCGGTGCGGGCAAAAATCCCGCCGGCGAATGGTGCTGTGGCGCGGAGGATTGCGGTGTTGTTTCGCCCAGTGCGGTGAAGGCAGGAGTCGGCGGATACTCGGTGGCCGGCGCCGTTACTTACGGTATGGGCGTCACCGGCAACGAAGCCGACGGACCGACGCGGCAAGAAGACATCAACGAGGCGATCCCGTACAGCCAGTCGCTGCCTTCGCCCGACGGTGCTTACTGGCGCTGCAAACGTCCGGATGGTTCGCCGCGCTGCTTTTTTGCGCCGAAGCCCGGAAGCTGACCGGACTGGCGCTAACGAGAATCGTCTGGTGCTTTGGTGAAACGAAGCACCAGACCTATGATGCTTGCGGCGCCGAATAAGATGACCGCCGCGCCGCTCGCATCGTGACCGCCGAAGAACGCCAAAGCGGCAAGGACGACCGCGCTGAACGCGAGCGACAAGGCCCACAGGGCTAGCCAGTCGATCGTCTCGACCGGATGCCTGGGACGGTTTCTGCGCGGACGGTGGTCGTGACCGCGCGCGTCGTCCGGATGAATCGCCTTCGCGCGGGGTCGGTTGGGCAAATGGGTAGGCAGGTGGGTCGGCATGCCGAGGCCTCCGGTTTGATTGCCTCACTACAGGCAAAATCCGTGCCCGCGTTGATGTAACGCAAACCCCGCCGATGCGTTCCGGCATCGCCGTTTGCAATGCTGCTATGAAAATCCGTCTACACGCGCGGCAGAGGCCGCCCGCCGCTTGCCTTCGAGGGGACTTTGACCCAAGCCTCACCGTCGAGCACGATTTCGCCGTCGACCGAGCAAGTGCAGGTCAGCCGCGCGCGAAAGCGTTTCGGCACCAACTCGGCAACGGCAACCGTCACTTCAACGGTATCGCCGATCTTGACCGGCGCGCGGAAGTTCAGCGTCTGCGAAATATAGACGGCGCCCGGCCCCGGCAGGCGGGTGCCGAGTACCGCCGAGATCAGACTGGCGGTATAAAGACCGTGCGCGATCCGCGTGCCGAACGGCGTCTTGGCGGCGAAATGCTCGGACAAATGAATCGGATTGCGGTCGCCGGTTACCTCGGCGAAGCCGACCACGTCGGATGACGATACCGTCTTCGAGAGCTTCTCGGTCATGCCGAGCGACAGGTCTTCGAAGGAAAGCGTTTGCAGCATCAGCATGTCATGCGTCCGTCGATATCCGCGCGCGGCAAGTCGTCCATAATACGCCAATCAGCACCACATTGATCAACGCCAGCACCGTCAATACGCCGATGGTCACATTGGCGCCGCTGGCCTCGATCAGCCAGGCGCCTGCCGACGGCGCCGCAGCCTGCACGATCAGGCTTGGAAACGCGAGTTTGCCCATCAGCCGCGGAAACCGCAGCGGACCGAACAAAGCCAGCGGCAGGGTGCCGCGTCCGATCCAGGAAATGCCGTAACCCGCGCCGTAGAGCAGGATGATCAGCAGCAGGATCGGGAAGTAGCCCAGCAGCATGATCAGCCCGATGGCCATCAGGCTGCACGACGCGATCATGGTCCAGATCGGATGGTAGCGATTGCCGAACAGCCGCTCGACCACGCGGGCGCCGACCTGCGCCGGACCGAACAAGGTGCCAAGGCTCACGGCCACGGCGTAGTCGACGCCCCTCGCCTGCAGGAAGATCATGAAATTCACGATCACGATCGAACCGATACCGGCGGAGATCGACAGCACCACGGCCAGCAGCGAAAAGATCAGCGTTTCGTTCTCGATGCGCGACGGCTCTGCGGGCCGGTCGGGATGGCCCTCCTCTTTGTCAGGAACGACGCGCGCCGGCACTTGCCGCACCACGGCCATCTGCAACGGCAGCGCGACCGCCAGATGCAGCCCGGCATAGATCAAACAGGCGACACGCCAGCCGACATGGTCGATCATGAAAGCGCTGAGCGGCCAGCATACGGTGCTGGCGAAGCCGCCGAACAATGTGAGATTGGTGATCGCCCCCCGCGCCTCGCTGCCATAGAGCCGGCCGAGCGCCGCGAATACAGCGTCGTAAAGGCCGGTGCCCATGCCGATGCCAACTAGCGCCCAGGCCACCAAATAGAGCGGTAAATTCGGCGCCAGCCCGGCGCCGATCAATCCGGCCGCATAGAACAGCGAACTCGCCAGCAGCACCGGACGCCCGCCGTGCTTGTCGATGATCTTGCCGACCTGAGGCGAGATCAGGCCCGCGACCAGCAGTCCGATCGAGGTGCCGCTGACAACCCAGCCCAGCGACCAGCCGGTGTCGGCGACAATCGCGGTCGCGAACACCGCGGGAAAATAGAACGACGTTCCCCACGCCAGGATCTGGGCAAAGCCGAGCGCGGTAATGACGACGCGGCGATCGAGCTGGCCGGTCTGGTCCTTGAATTGCAAGAGTTTGGCCTACTGAAAAAGCCCGGCCTAGCTCGTCTTGTCCATGCCCTTGGATTTGAGCACCGCGGCGGCGTCGGGGCCCGACAAATATTTGATGAGGGCCGCGGCCGCGTCCTTGTCCTTCGCCTGCGCGCTTAAGCCCGCGACATAGGTCGTCGTGTTCTGGATTACCTTCGGCAGCGGACCGAGCAGCACCACCTCTTTCACCGGGACAATTTCGCTGATCTGATGAATGCCAAGTTCGGCTTCGCCGCTGACGATGAGATCGGCGACGTAGCCGCCTTTCTTGAGCTTGGCCTTCGGCCGGACTTGGTCGGCGATGCCCATCTTCTCGAACAACTTGTCGAGATAAATGCCGCTCGAGCCGCCGCTGGCCGGATCGATATAGGCGACCGTCTTGGCCGCCAGCACCGCCTTCTTGAAAGCTTCGACCGTGCTGATGTCCGGCTGGGGCGTTCCGACCTTCACCATCACGCCGACGCCGACGCTGGCGAGCGGGGTCTTGCTGCCTGCGGTCAATTTGCCGGCGGCGGTCAGTTCATCGACCACGGCGGGAGTGATCACGGCGACGTCGAAAGCCTCGCCAGCCTCGATGCGCTTCTTCAACTGACCGGCCGTGCCGTTATCGATGATCACCTTGTGCCCGGTCTGCTTTTCGAAGCCCGGCGCCAGCGCCACCACCACCTGTTTGAAGGCGCCGGCGGACAGCACTTTGATTTCGGCTGCGGACGCTGGCGACAGCCCGGCAAGTCCAACAGCAGCCGCGACAGCGGCGGCACGATACGTATGCGATTTCATGGGTCAAAGACCTCCCTGGCAGAGGGGTAATGTACATCACCCCCAGCCGTTTGGGCGCCCTGCGAGCCGATTCCGCAGTGCGGTAATTCCGCGCCGAAAAAGGCCGCTAAAAATCGCTCGAATTTTAACATTCTTGTTAATAATCAGTTTGTTGAGCTATGCGTTCTTGGATTAGCTGCAGCGCAGCAAAGTTCCTTTTCAAACGCCGGAAACTGACTATTTTGTGCGTATTCGAACGACCGGCCCAGACTGAACCTCCAGGCCGGAGCCTACAGAGAAAGAGAACATCATGTTTGTCGCCCTCGTCCGCTTCCTGCAGTCCTGGAAGGCCTACAATCGTAGCCTCAGCGAACTGTCCCATCTCGGAGACCGCGAATTGGCCGATATCGGCGTCAGCCGCTCGGACATTCCGCGCATCGCCTGGAAAGCCGCGCAGCACCGCTAAGCTGCATAATCCAAGACTGACCGTCGCAAGCGCCCGCATCCCCTGCGGGCGTTTTCGTTTATGCGCATGATCCCGAAAAGTGGGAACCGGTTTTCGGACAAGATCATGCGCCAAAGATAACGCTCAGGTTGCCCTGCCGGTGCGGCACGCCTAGTTTCCCGGCCATGAGCAACCTAAAGCCCGTCCATATCATCGGCGGCGGCCTCGCCGGTTCCGAAGCCGCCTGGCAGCTCGCCGAGCACGGCGTGCCCGTGATCCTTCACGAGATGCGCCCGCTGCGCGCGACGGCCGCCCACAAGACCGATGGCTATGCCGAGCTGGTCTGCTCGAACTCGTTCCGCTCCGACGACAAGGACCACAACGCCGTCGGCCTGCTGCATGAGGAAATGCGCCGCCTCGGCTCCCTGGTGATGCGCGCCGCCGACGCCAATCAGGTGCCCGCCGGCGGCGCGCTCGCGGTCGACCGCGATGGGTTTTCCGCCGCGGTCTCGGCCGCGCTCACCGGTCATCCTCTGATCACTTTGGAGCGCGGCGAAGTCGCGGTTCCGCCGGACGAATGGGACAGCGTCATCATCGCAACAGGCCCGCTCACTTCGCCGGACCTCGCCGCCACCATCCGCTCGTTGACCGGCGAAGACGCGCTGGCCTTCTTCGATGCCATCGCGCCGATCGTGCATCGCGACAGCATCGATCTCGAGCAGGCCTGGTTCCAGTCGCGCTACGACAAAGTCGGCCCCGGCGGCTCGGGCGCCGATTACATCAATTGCCCAATGTCGCGCGAGCAGTACGACGCATTCATCGACGCGCTGATCGCCGGCGACAAAATATCTTTCAAGGAATGGGAAGCCTCGACACCCTATTTCAACGGATGTTTACCCGTCGAAGTGATGGCGGAACGCGGCCGCGAGACGTTGCGCCACGGCCCCATGAAACCGTTCGGCCTGACCAATCCGCGCGCGCCCGAAAC
>JANMSZ010000245.1:0-2277 GCA_031389925.1 Hyphomicrobiales bacterium
CCCCCGGCGCCGACGTGGAATCCGCGGCTGACCTTGTCGCACTGGGGGTGCTCGCTTTCTCCCCCTCCCCCCTTGGGGTTGTGGGTGGAGGCGCGCGCCGCGAGCGACCGGGTGAGGGGTCGGTGCGTAACGAGAGTCCGGACCCCTCACCCGCCTCGCTCACGCTTCGCGTTCGTTCGGCACCCTCTCCCGCAAGGGGAGAGGGGAAGAAAGCGAGCACGCGATGAGCGACATGGTCAGCGGCGGATGCCAGTGCGGCGCGGTGCGGTTTCGCGCGTCACGTTTCGGCCGCGCGTCGATCTGTCATTGCCGCATGTGCCAGAAAGCCTTCGGCGGTTTCTTCGGCGCCCTGGTGACCGCGCATGATCTCGAATGGACGCGCGGCGCGCCGAAGCGCTTTGCCAGCTCCAACAAAGTGCGGCGCGGATTTTGCGGCGATTGCGGCACGCCGCTGACGTATGAATACGGCGGCCCGATCGAGGTCGCGATCGGCGCATTCGATAATCCGAGCGTCGTGCCGCCGACCATTCAGGTCAATCCGACGGACAAACTGTCTTTCTTCGACGGGATTTGCAGTCTGCCGACGCGTCCGCCTGGGTCGGAGCCGGAGCAGGAGCAGGAGAAGGAGAAGTTCAACGCCTCCATCGTCAGCTATCAACACCCCGACCACGACACGGCTCAGTGGCCGCCGAAAGGCGAACGATGATGGCCCGCGCGCATCCCAAACTCGCGCTGCGGCCGTTCTTGCCAGACGACGCAACGCTGCTCGCGGAAATCTTCCGCGCCAGCGTCATCGGTCTGACGGAAGAGGACTACACCGAGGCGCAGCAGCAGGCTTGGGCGTCGGCGGCCGATGACGAGGCGGCCTTCGGCAAACGGCTGGGCAATCAGTTGACGCTGGTCGCAGGCCTCGAAGGTTCGCCCGTCGGCTTTGCCTCGCTGGGTCCTGGCGGCAAGATCGATATGCTCTATGTCCATCCGGCGGCAACCGGGCAGGGCGCCGCCGCCATGTTGATCGACGCATTGGAGAGACTCGCCGGCGCGCGCGGCGCCGAAAAGCTGATCGTCGACGCCAGCGACACCGCGCGCGATTTCTTCGAGAAGCGCGGCTATGTCGCGCAACAACGCAACAGCATCACCGTCGGCGACGAGTGGCTCGCCAATACCACGCTGCACAAGCAACTTGCTGCCAAGAAGGAGGCGTCATGACCAAACCCGACACGCCGTTTCCGCGCCATTGGCTCTACTACATCGTTCTGAAATACGGCGTTCTCGCCGTCGCCGTGCTGCTGGCGCTCTACGCCGTCTACCGGCTGACGTGAGTACCATGGCCCGCGAGCGTCTCTATCTGTTCGACACCACGCTGCGTGACGGCGCGCAGACCAATGGCGTCGACTTCACGCTGGCCGACAAGCTGGCGATCGCTCGTCTGCTCGACGATCTCGGCATCGATTATGTCGAGGGCGGCTATCCCGGCGCCAACCCGACCGACACCGAATTGTTCGCCACCGATCGCGGCCTCGACACGACGTTCACGGCCTTCGGCATGACACGCCGGCCGGGCCGTTCGGCCTCGAACGATCCGGGGCTCGCGGCGCTGCTCGATGCCAAGGCGGATGCGATCTGCTTCGTCGCCAAGGCCTGGGATTATCATGTGCGGGTCGCGCTGGAGACCACCAACGAAGAAAACATCGCCTCGATCCGCGACAGCGTGCGCGCCGCCAAAGCCAAGGGCCGGGAAGTGCTGCTCGACTGCGAGCATTTCTTCGACGGCTACAAGGCCAATCCGGAGTTCGCGCTGGCCTGCGCCAAGGCCGCCTACGACGAAGGCGCGCGCTGGGTGGTGCTGTGCGACACCAATGGCGGCACGCTGCCGCACGAAGTGGAAAAGATCGTCGGCGAGGTGGTGAAGGTCATTCCCGGCGATCACGTCGGCATCCACGCGCATAACGACACCGAGCAGGCGGTCGCCAATTCGTTTGCGGCGGTGCGCGCTGGCGCGCGGCAGATTCAGGGCACGCTCAACGGGCTCGGCGAGCGCTGCGGCAATGCCAATTTGGTGTCGATCATCCCGACGCTGAAGCTCAAGGCGGAGTTCGTCGACAAATTCGACATCGGCGTCGACGACGCCGCGCTCAAGAAGCTCGCGGCCGTGTCGCATGCGCTCGACGAACGGCTGAACCGCGCGCCGAACCGGCATGCGCCCTATGTCGGCGACAGCGCTTTCGCGACCAAGGCCGGCATTCACGCGTCGGCGATCATGAAGGAGCCGGCGAC
>JANMSZ010000270.1:0-6321 GCA_031389925.1 Hyphomicrobiales bacterium
CTTTCGAGCTCCTTGTCGCTGAGCTTGGCTTTCACTTCAGGGTCGGCCTTGAGCAGGCCGAGGAAATCGTTGCTCTCGCCGCTCCATACCTTCATGGCGTTGCGCTGCACGAGACGATAGGCATCCTCGCGCGCGACACCGGCTTTGGTGAGCGCGATCAGCACGCGCTGCGAGTGGATCAGGCCGCCGAGCTTGTCGAGGTTCTTCATCATGTTCTGCGGATAGATCAGCCACTTGTCGACAAGGCCGGCCAGCCGCGCCAGCGCGAAGTCGAGCGTGATGGTGGCGTCCGGTCCGATCATGTGCTCGACCGAGGAATGCGAGATGTCGCGCTCGTGCCACAGCGCGACGTTCTCCATCGCCGGCAGCGCGTAGGAGCGCACCATGCGGGCCAGCCCTGTGACGTTTTCCGACAGCACCGGGTTGCGCTTGTGCGGCATCGCCGACGAACCCTTCTGCTTTTCGGAGAAGAACTCCTCGGCTTCCAGCACTTCGGTGCGCTGAAGATGACGGACCTCGATGGCGAGGCGCTCGATCGACGACGCAATGACGCCGAGCGTTGCGAAGTACATGGCGTGGCGATCGCGCGGGATGACCTGCGTCGAGATCGGCTCGACCGACAGGCCCATCGCCTTGGCGACGTGCTCTTCGACGCGCGGATCGACCTGGGCGAAGGTGCCGACCGCGCCGGAAATCGCGCAGGTCGCAACTTCCTTGCGCGCGGCGACAAGCCGTTCACGGCCGCGCGCGAATTCGGCATAGGCCTGCGCCAGCTTGAGGCCGAACGTGGTCGGCTCGGCATGGATGCCGTGCGAGCGGCCGACGGTCGGCGTCATTTTGTGTTCGAAGGCGCGGCGCTTAAGCGCGGCGAGCAGGGCATCGAGGTCGGCCAGCAGAATATCGGCGGCGCGCACGAGCTGCACGTTGAAGCAGGTGTCGAGCACGTCCGACGAGGTCATGCCGGAATGCATGTAGCGCGCTTCCGGGCCGACGATTTCCGACACGTGGGTCAGGAAGGCGATGACGTCGTGTTTGACTTCCGCCTCGATGGCGTCAATGCGCGCGACGTCGAACTTGGCGTCCTTGCCTTTGGCCCAGATCGCTTTCGCCGCTTCTTTCGGAATGGCGCCGAGTTCGGCCATGGCGTCGGCGGCGTGCGCCTCGATCTCGAACCAGATGCGGAATTTGGTTTCCGGCGACCAGATCGCCACCATGTCGGGACGGGAATAACGCGGAATCACGCTGCTTCACCTCGCGCCATTGCGCCGGCCTGCCGGATCGCGGCAATGTTGCCTTTGTAATTGCCGCCTTTGAATACGGCGGAGCCGGCGACCAGCACATTGGCGCCGGCCTGCACGACCTTGGCGGCATTGTCGGCGGTAACGCCGCCATCGACTTCGATGTCGATCGGCCTGTCACCCGCGAGCATGCGCACGGCGGCGATCTTGTCGAGCGCCGCCGGAATGAACGCCTGACCGCCGAAGCCGGGATTGACCGACATCACCAGCACGAGATCGACGAGGTCGATCACGCTCTCGAGGGTCGATACCGGCGTGCCGGGATTGAGCGTGACGCCGGCCTTCTTGCCGAGCGCGCGGATCGCCTGCAGCGAGCGGTGGATGTGTGGCCCTGACTCGACATGCACGGTGATGATGTCGGAGCCGGCCTTGGCAAAGGCTTCGAGGTAGGGATCGCAGGGCGCGATCATCAGATGGACGTCGAAGATCTTCCTGGAGTGCGGCCGCAGCGCCTTCACCACGTCGGGACCGATGCTGATGTTGGGGACGAAGTGACCGTCCATCACGTCGACATGGACCCAGTCGCAGCCGGCGGCATCGATCGCGCGCACTTCCTCGCCCAATTTGGCGAAATCGGACGCTAAGATCGACGGCGCGATGATCAAAGGGCGGAGCATTCACGGGCCTCCATAACGAGCTTCGCGTACCACGCGGAGCCGCCACGGGCAACGCTCGGGCGGCGCAAACAGGCCCGCTGTTAACGCTTTTCCGCCAGCTTTCGCGCCAGCGGCTTGAGCAGCACCGGCAGCAGATAGATCGGAAACTGCGCCATCGCAAAATAGAACCAGGCGAGTTCGGGCAGCGTCGAGCCGAGCGCCGCCATGACGACGCCGAGATTGCGGAAGGCGGCGAGCAGTCCGACGACCAGGCCGCGGTCGATGCCCAGCCGCGTGAACACGACCATGCTCAGGGCGATGAGTACGAGAGTGAGGACAACGATAAACGCCAACAGTCCGAGAGCGAAGGCCGGGTCCGCCATCACCATGCGCGGGACGCCGTCCATCGCGACAATGGCGAAGATGAAGACGGCGATCACGTTCAGCCCGTCGACCACATCCTTCTGGCGTTCGATGGCGTCCTGGCCGGCGAGCTTGCGAATGGCGTAAGCGACGGCGCCCGCGCCGGCGAAGAAGAAAAACAGCTTGATGCCGAGATCGATGGGCGAGAACAGCGACGTGCCGAGGAACAGATAGCTGAAAGCCACGGTGGTCAGCGGCGCCAGCGCGTTGCTGACGATCAGCGCGGCCAGCGCGAAGGCAACGTCGAGCCCCATGATCGCAGCGAAAGCGGCCGTCGAGGTGATCGGCGTGATCGCCATTTGCAGGATCATGATCGTATAGAGCGCCGGCATGCTCTCGCGCACGCCGGACAGCGCATAGAGGCTGCCGAACAGCAGCGGCATGGCGACCATCGCCCAGAGCGCGGCGAGGATCGCCAGCTTCGGCGCTTTGAGATGGCGCGCGAAGGCGCGCGGATCGGTGCGCAGATAGGAAAACAGCAGCATCACGAACACGGTCTCGCCAAGATACGGCTTGACGTAGGAGGCGAGGCCCGGAACCGCGAGGCCGAGAAACACCGAGGCTGCCAGCGCGCGCGTGCCTTGCCGGCCGAGCCACGCCAGCGCGGCTCGTAACCACCTCAGAATTGGCATGGCAGGTCTCCGGCGAAACGTTGCCGCAGGGTCATAGCGCCTGGATACGATCCGTTCCATATAAAAGCAGGAACAGGAGCAAGCGAAAATGGCACGCACCGATGCGATCGTGCTGGGCGCCGGCATTGTCGGCACCTCGATTGCGCTGCATCTGGTCAAGCGGGGCTTAAGCGTCGCGCTGGTCGACCGCGCCGGCGTCGGCGAGCAGACCTCGTACGGCAACTCCGGCGTGATCGAGGGCAGCACGATTTTGCCGCCAGCCTTTCCGTCCGATCTCGGCGGACTATTGCGCGCGGCGTTCAGGCGCGGCAGCGACGCCAATTATCATCTAAGCTTTCTGCCGCAGGTCGCGCCCTGGCTATGGGCGTTCCGCGCTGCGTCGCGGCCGGACCGTCTGGCGGAAACCGCACGGCTGAACCGGCCGCTGTTCGCAATCGCCGTCGCCGAACACGAAGCGTTGATGGCTGAGGCCGGCGCGACGCGTTATTTGCGGAAGAACGGCTGGCTCAAACTGTACCGCAGCGAGCGCGCTTTCGCGGCGTTGCAGCCGGAATTTGATCTGGCGAAAGAATTCGGACTGCCGCTTGAATCGCTCGACGCCGCCGGCGTGCAGACGCTGGAGCCGTCGCTCAATCCGGTGTTCGCGCGCGGTGTGTTCTGGCCCAAGGCCGCAAGTCTGAGCAACCCGCTGGCGGTGACGCGCGCCTATGCGAAACGGTTTAGCGACCTGGGCGGCCTTGTGCTGACCGGCGATGCGCGTTCGCTGCATCGGTCCGGCTCTGGCTGGCGGGTCGAGACCAATGAAGGCGGCGTGGATTCATCCAATGTCGTGGTGGCGCTCGGGCCGTGGGCGCCGGATCTCCTGGAGCCGCTCGGCGTCAAGCTGCCGATGGCGGTGAAGCGCGGCTATCACCGCCACTTCAAGGCGCAGGGCAATGCGACGCTGGAGCGGCCGGTGGTCGACGTCGCCAACGGCTATCTGATCACGCCGATGGAGCAGGGCATTCGTCTGACGACAGGCGCTGAATTCGCCGCGCGCGATGCCGCGCCGTCGCCGGTGCAGTTCGACCGGCTGATGCCAAAGGTGCGCGAACTGTTTCCGCTCGGTGAGCGCGCCGACGAAAAAACCTGGATCGGCAGCCGGCCATGCTTTCCGGATTCGCGGCCGGTCATCGGCCGCGCGCCGGGGCAAGACGGTTTGTGGCTCGCGATCGGTCATGCGCATTGGGGGCTGACGCTGGGTCCGTCGACCGGGCGGCTGCTCGCCGATATGATCACCGGCGCGACGCCGTTCTGCGATCCGAAGGCTTACGCGGCGGAGCGCTTTCTCGGTTAGCGCGCGGCGACGACTTCACGAAAGCTGAAGCGGTCGCGGATTCTGGTGTTGAAAAACGTGCCCTTCGAGAGTGCCGCCTGAAACGACGACGCGATATCCGGCGGCACCATGAAGTATTGGTATACGCGTCCCGTCGTGAACGTCACCGTCAGGCGCGCCAGTTCTTCTTCGTATTCGAAATCTTCAATAACACTCGACGGCATCGTCGCCTCCTGCGAGGTAACGCATTGCCGCGGTGTTGGTTCGATCAGCCGAACCGGTCGCGCCAGCTTGGCAGTGCACCTGCGAAGGGCAGTGCTTTTGCCTCGTAGACGCCACGTGCAATCGCGCGCGCCATGACATTCGCCGCCACCATGCCGAGTTCGGCGAGGCCGTAATACGGATCGGCGAGCGGCTTCGCGCCGGTTGCCGCGGAAAACACGACATCGCCATCGAGCGGCGTGTGGACTGGATAGATCGCGCGCGCGAAGCCGTCCTGCGTCATAACGGCGAGGCGATGGCACTGCGCCTTGTTGAGCTGCGCGTCGGTAACGATGACGGCGATGGTGGTATTTTCCTGCGGCCCGCCTTTGGCGCGGATCGCGAGGTCGGACGCCGAGATTGTCGCAGGAGAACCGCGGCCGCCGAATTCGCCGTTCTGCTCGAACGGCGCCGCCCAGAAATGTGGGCCGTCGCCGACTGTCACGGTGCCGACGGCATTGACGACGGCAATTGCGCCGACCGTGATGCCGTCCTTCGTCTGCGCCGAGGCCGAGCCGACGCCGCCTTTCAGTGTCGCCGTGGTCGCGCCCAATCCGGCACCAACGCTGCCGAGCGCGAAATCGGCCCCGGCATTGGCCGCCGCCTGATAGCCGAGTTCGCGATAAAGCGGGTAGCGGCCCCAGTTTTTGTCGCCGCCGTTGAGCAGATCGAACATGATCGCGCCGGGTATGATCGGCACCACTGCGTCGCGGATGCGGAAGCCGCGGCCTTGCTCGCGCATGTAAGCCTGCACGCCGGAGGCGGCGTCGAGCCCGAAGGCCGAGCCGCCGGACAATACGATGGCGTCGATGCCTTCCACGGTCTGCGCCGGATCGAGCAGGGCGGTCTCGCGCGTGCCGGGTCCGCCGCCGCGCACATCGACGCTCGCCACCACGGCTTTGTCGAACACCACGACGGTCGAGCCGGAGGCGAGCCTGGCGTCGTCGGCATGGCCGACCCGGACGCCCTGAATATCGGTGATGAGATTGCGTGCCACAGCCGACAGCTCCCGCGAAGACTACCGAACCGAAACGATTTAGCAGTTGTCGTCAAGGACTTGGTGCCGGTGGTCGCCGTACGATCCCGCCGGTAGCGAGGCATTGTGTCCGTAATTCCCCAATTGTGCCCTGTTTCCGCCGGGAACACTTGTTTCCTTGCTCTCCGGGAATTCGGGGATGCAGGTGATGACACGTATTTATTCGATCCGGCTGTTGTCCGCGGTGGTTGCGGCCGCCATCGGCGGCGCATTGCTCACGCCGTTTATGGACGCGCCAGCGAAGCCCGGCGTTAGCCCCGCTGGCCTCCAGATGATGCAGCGGCTGCGCGACGACCACGCGGCAATTGCCGAGTATCTCCTGCATCAAACCGAAGCGCAGAAGCTTGCCAATGCCGCCGCTGCGCACGAGGCCGACACCATGAAGCTGGCGGCACACACCGATGCGCCGGCACTGCCGCGCATTGCGCATGCGGTGATCGAGCCTAAGCGCGTCGTTGCGGCGTTGGAAAAGAAAGCGGCCCCGCCGAAGCTCGAGCCGGTGCTTCTCACGGCGGCGGTCACGCCGGGCGAACCTGTCCAACTGTTGTCGATGACCCGTGCCGAGCCGCCGCCCTCGCGGGCGCCTTTGGTCGGCGTCGCGGTGGGGGCTGTGAGCGGCAAGCTCCGCCAGCTTGCCGCGACCGTCGAGCACGTGCCGTCCTGGCTGGTGTCGGCCGGGGATTGGGTATCGGACGCGGTGCCGGTGACGCGGCGGCCGAATTGGGAGTCGCGCGACTTCCGCGCGACGCTTTAGCCGCGT
>JANMSZ010000273.1:0-5508 GCA_031389925.1 Hyphomicrobiales bacterium
CGTCATGCAGGACCTGATTGGACGGCGCATCGATTACATGTGCGACACCATCCAAAGTGGCGCCGTGCAGGCTAATGGCGGCACGGTGAAGGGCATTGCGGTCATGGCCCCCAAGCGGGTGTCGATTATTCCCGGCTTACCTACCACAGGCGAACAGGGCCTCGCAGGCGCCGAAGCCACCGTATGGAACGGCTACTTCTTTCCGAAGGGGACGCCGCAGCCGATCGTGCGCAAGATGAACAAGGCGCTGGGCGATATGCTGGCGCGATCCGATTTCAAGGAGAAGTCCGAAGCATTGGGCCTTTCCCTCATGCCGCCTGAGCAGCGCTCGCCGGAATACTTTGCCAAATACCTGGGCGAGGAAATCGAGCGCTGGGGCAAGGTCATCCGCGCCGGCGGGATTAGTGTGGACTAACGTATCTGAATGAGGTGCATGTCCGCCATTTGCGACGTAAGGGTTCGGTGAGGCGGCGTCACCGGCGCCCTATCGCAAGGCAAGCAACAATAGAATTGTGCAGGCCAGGATGAAGGAAAGGCCCTGCCAAACCAGCAAGGGATTGCGTTCCATCAGTGGGGCGGAAGAGGAATCGAGATATTTCGCATTGGGGTGCCGAAGGTCGAATACGTACTCGGACAGTTCCTCGTAGCGCTTGTACGGATCGACCTGCACGGCCCTTCTCAGCGCGCCATCGAGCCACACGGGAATGTCGCGATTTTCGTCCAATGCGGATTTGTATTTCAGCTTCTTCTGTTGCGACCTCGATCTCGCTCTGGCAGCCTGAGGGCCGTAGGGCAGGCAGCCGGTCAGCATCTGATACGTAATGACTCCGAGTGAAAACAAATCGGAGCGCGATGTGCCGCCTTCACCCAGGAAATATTCGGGCGCGGTATATTGCACGGTGCCCAGAATATCGTTGTGGTCGGTGGGCGGCGCGGCTTCGACGACGCCGGTGACTTTCACCGAGCCAAAATCGATGATCTTAACCGTCCCGGTTTTGTCGATCATGATATTTTCGGGCCTTACGTCCTGGTGCAGCATCTCCATGCGGTGAAAAGCACCCAAGCCCCTGGCGATTTGTTCGACGATGGCGCGGACCGTTTCCAGATCCGGTTTTGGATTGTCGATCATCCATTGCGTCAGCGTTTGCCCGTCGATGTATTCCATGACGATGTAGAGATGGCTGCGCTTTCGGGATTGCAGGCACGGCTTCAAGACATGCGGGCTATTGATTCGCCGGGCGACCCACTCTTCCATCATGAAGCGTTTGAGGTAGTCGGGATTGTCACGCAGGTCGATCGACGGGATTTTCATGACGACCAGTGCGTCGATTTCGGTATCGACGGCCAGATAGATGTGACTTCGGCTGCTGCCGTGCACTTCCCTGACAATGCGATAGCCATCTAGAACCGTCCGAGCTTCCAGCAGCGGAGGCGGCGGCAATTCTACGGCGCGTCCGAATACCTCGCTGGCTTCTCTGTCCGGCAATTCATCGATGCGCACGATCTGGACGGTGAGGTTGTCCGGGCTGCCTCTGCGGTACGCTTCCTCCACAATGGCTTTGGCCGCGGCGTCCAGATCTTTCGCATTGTCCTTGACCGCGCCAAGAGAAAAACGAGGACTCACGTGTTCGTAAACGCCATCGGTCACCAGGAAAAAGATATCGCCGATCTCGACCTGGAGCGTGCGGTAGTCGATTTCAAGTTGAGGCGTGACGCCCAAAGCGCGGCCGAGATAGCTTTGCTCCGATGAAATAACGACTCGATGGTCTTCGGTCAGTTGCTCAAGAGCGTTGCCGACCACCCGGTAAATACGAGAGTCGCCGACATGGAAAAGGTGCGCGGTCGTCGACTTGATGACCATTGCGCTCAGCGTGCAAACATATCCTTTGTCCTTATCGTAGAGATATTGACTTTGGCGGGTTTGCGAATTCAGCCAAGAGTTCGTCGCCGCCAACACGCGCTGCGCCGATGTTTTGACCGACCATGCTTCCGAAGTGCAGTAGTAGTCCGTCAGGAAGCTCTTGACCGATGACTCGCTGGCGATCTGGCTGACATCGCTGCTGCTGATTCCGTCCGCCAACGCGATGGCGATGCCCTTCATGCCGAGCAGCGGCTCTTCCGGAACTAAGACGCCGTGGAAATCCTGATTGGTCTCTTTGCGACCTTTATCAGAATATTGCCCGACCGATATTGTCAGCTTGCGCGGCATCGACGGCACCAAAGAAAAAGGGCCTCGTCCTGGTTAGGTCGAGGCCCTCGGATGTTACATCAAAATCAAGCCGCCGCGCGCTTGGCAGCCGTCCGTACGTGCGTGGCGTAGAGTGTCAGGCCGGTGAAGGCCAGTCCACCGACGAGGTTGCCGACGACAGTTGGAATCTCGTTCCAGAAGATATAGTCGAACCACGTGAATTTACCGCCGAGCAGTAGGCCCGACGGGAACAGGAACATGTTCACGATCGAGTGCTCGAAGGTCATGAAGAAGAACAGCATGATCGGCATCCACATCGCGATCACTTTGCCGCTCACGGTCGTGGAAATCATCGCGCCGACCACACCCGCCGACACCATCCAGTTGCACAGCATGCCGCGGACGAACAACGTCAGCATGCCGGCGGTGCCGGCCGCGGCGTAGCCCACGGTGCGGCCTTCGCCGATGTGGCCAAGCATGGTGCCGACCTTGTCGGGCGCTGTGGAGAAACCGAAGGTGGTGACAATCGCCGCCATCACCGCGACGGTGAAGGCGCCGGCGAAGTTGCCGACGAACACGAGGCCCCAGTTGCGCAGCACGCCGTTGATGGTCACGCCCGGCCGCTTGTCGATCAAGGCGAGCGGGCACAGAACGAACACGCCGGTCAGCAGGTCGAAGCCGAACAGATAGAGCATGCAGAAACCGACGGGAAACAGCATGGCCCCGACGAGCGGTATACCAGTGCTCACGATGATCGTGATCGCGAACCAAGCAGCCAACGCGAGGATCGCGCCGGCCATATAGGCACGGATCAGAGTGTCGCGCGTCGACATGAAGATTTTGGATTCGCCGGCGTCGATCATCTTGGTGACGAATTCTGAAGGCGCGAGATAGGCCATTATCGTTTCCTCTTTTTTTGTGGCTGGATGGAGAGACTTTTCTTATTCGTGACTGGCGCCACGCGTTCAGATCAGTTGAGGTTGATCACGCGGCGGGTCCTATGCTCGCGCTTTGCACGGCCTCTGAGCTGACCGAGATCGTTCCGTTCTCGACTTTGAGAGGAATGGTTCGCGCTTGCCCCTTATCGGCGCCGAGTGCCTTGCCGGTCTCGAGGCTGATTACCCAGTTGTGCAACGGGCAGGTGACGGAACGACCGTGCACGATGCCCTGACTCAGCGGACCGCCTTTGTGCGGGCATTTGTCGTCGAGCGCGAACACTTCTTGCTCGGCGGTGCGAAACAGCGCGAAGCATCCGCTCCCGGTGCGAACGACGCGCGCACCGCGCACGGGAATATCCTCGAGTTGACAGAGTTTGATCCAGGTCTTCGTGCCGGACATCATTGTGCGGCCTCGTACAGCCTGAAATCGGCGAGGGGCATGAACTCATGCGCGTCCTTGCCGGCGACCCGCTCGGCCCACGGGTCCTGCTGGGCGAATTTTTGCGAGAACACGAAGCGTTCATAGAGCGCGCGACGGCGATCGGGCTCGTTCATGATCTGCTGGCGGATCGTGTCCAGCCCGACGCGTTTGGCCCATTTATAGATGCGCTCGAGGTAACGCCCTTGCTCGCGATAGATCTGGGTCAGAGCCGCGATCGCCTCGATGACCTCGGCCTCGGTCGCGACATGCCCCAGCACCTCCGTGCCCTTGATGTCGAGGCCGGCGGCGCCTGCGAAATGAATGTCGTATCCGGAATCCACGCAGATGACGCCGACGTCCTTGCAGGTCGCTTCGGCGCAATTGCGGGGACAGCCCGAGACGGCCATCTTGACCTTGGCGGGCGTCCACGAGCCCCACATGAACTTCTCGATCTTGACGCCGAGGCCTGTCGAGTCCTGCGTTCCAAAACGGCACCAGTCAGTGCCCACACAGGTCTTTACGGTTCTCAGTCCCTTGGCATAGGCGTGGCCCGAGACCAGGCCGGCATCGTTGAGGTCGGACCAAACGGCTGGCAGGTCCTCTTTCTTGACGCCCAGCATATCGATGCGCTGGCCACCGGTGACCTTCACGGTTGGGATTTTAAATTTGTCGACCACATCAGCGATGGCGCGCAGTTCGCTGGCCGTCGTCTGGCCGCCCCACATGCGCGGGACGACAGAGTAGGTGCCGTCTTTTTGGATGTTGGCGTGAACACGCTCGTTGATGTAGCGCGACTGGTTGTCGTCGACGTACTCGCCGGGCCAGGTGCTGAGCAGGTAATAGTTGAGGGCCGGGCGGCATTTGGCACAGCCGCACGAGGTCGTCCACTCGAGCTCCTGCATCAACTGCGGAATTGATTTCAGGCTTTTGGCGACAATCAATCGGCGCACGTCGTCGTGGCCAAGGCTCGTGCAGGCGCACATCGGCTGGACGGCGGCCGGGTTGTAGGCCTCGCCGAGCTGGGCCTGTAGCAATTGCTCGACGAGGCCGGTGCAACTGCCGCAGGACGCCGACGCCTTGGTGTGCGAGCGCACATCGTCGAGCGTCTTGAGGCCCAGACCGGCGATCGCCCCGGTAATGCGGCCCTTGCAGACGCCGTTGCAGCCGCAGATTTCGGCATCGTCGGGAAGGGCTGCGACCGCGGCCGCCGGGTCGAGCGGAATGCCGCCCTGGTAGCTCTGGCCGAAGATCAGCGTCTCGCGCATATCGGCGACATCGGTCTGCCGCTTCAAGTGGTCGAAGAACCAGGGGCCGTCCGCGGTGTCGCCATACATGACGACGCCGATGATGCGGTTGTCCTTCAGCACGACGCGGCGATAGAGGCCGCGCGCGGCATCGCGTAGCACGATTTCCTCGCGGTCCTTGGCCTCGGCAAAGTCGCCGGCCGAGTAGAGCTGGATGCCGGTCACTTTCAGCTTGGTGGCGGTCGCGGTCGCCTTGAAGCTCGCGGCGGCATCGCCCGTGAGCTGAGCGGCCACGACGCGGGCCATGTCGTACAGCGGTGCGACAAGGCCGAACACCTGCCCCTCGGCTTCGACGCATTCGCCCACGGCGAAAATGTCTGGATCGGATGTGTGCATGTTCGCGTCGACCACGATGCCGCGATTGACGGTCAGGCCGGCGTTTTTGGCGATGTCGATGCTCGGCCGGATGCCGACCGCCATCACGACGATATCGGCCGGCAGCATGGTGCCATTGTCGAGTTCGACGGCTTCCACTTTCGTGGCGCCGTGAATTGCCTTTGTGTTGGCCTTGGTGACGACGCGAATGCCGCGCGCCTCGATCGCGCGCTGAAGGAGATGCCCCGCGGCCGGATCGAGCTGGCGTTCCATCAAGGTCGGCATCAAATGCACGACCGTGACGTCCATGCCCTGTTCCTTGAGGCCCGCGGCGGCCTCCAG
>JANMSZ010000364.1:0-6729 GCA_031389925.1 Hyphomicrobiales bacterium
GGCACTGGCGGCAGCTACGGCTTCGGCATCGCTTCCGACGCGGTCTACGGTACCCTTGCTGGCGTCCAGCACGGTTCGCAGTTGACGTCCACCTGGGGCGTCAACGCTGCTTACGAGCACTTCTGGAACAAGTCGTGGCAGACGTCGGTTTATGGCGGCTACATCAAGACCCAGTACAACACGACCGCAAACGCACTGCTGTGTGCCGGCTTCGCGCCCGGCATCGCGGGCTGCAACATGAACTTCGCGACCTGGAACATCGGTTCCCGCACGCAGTGGAACGTCGATAGCCAGACCTCGATGGGCATTGACGTCGTGTATCAGCGTCTGCAGTCTGCAACCGTTCCGGGCGCCGTGCTCGTCGCCGGCTCCGGCACGCAGCCGGCTGCTGTGCGCACGGTCGGCGACCAGGGCTCGTGGATGGGTCAGTTCCGCATCCATCGTAACTTCTATCCCTGATCGGATAGTCGCTACGAACCAAGCCTAAAGAATCCCCGGCAGGAAACTGCCGGGGGTTTTTCTTTGTCGCTACTCGGATTAAGGCGCTGCTCGAATTGACGCGTTGCGCGCGTCTAGGCCGCGTGCGCGGTATCGCAGCGATCGACAAATGCGGCGATACGCGCGATCACGTCGGTTTCCGCCAGCAGCGGTGCGTGGCCCTGATCGGGCACGTCGATGCTCTCAAGCGACGCGCGGCGCGCCCGCATGGCCTCGACCGTCGCGGCGGTCAGCAAGTCGGAGTTCTCGCCGCGGATCGCCATGACCGGCACGTTGCCGAGCGCGTCGAACTGCGCCCATAGCGGCGGAAACGGCTTCTCGAAATCCACGCCTTCCAGCGTTTTGGCGAGATTGACGTCGTAGGTCGGCACCAGCGCGCCGTTGTGCTGTTTGAAAGCGCGCCGCGCGCTCGCCAGCCAGTCGTCGGCGGTCAGCTTGGGGAATTGCGCGTCGAACAGACGGCGCAGGATTTCGGCGCCTTCCTCAAAGCTGCGCGGCTGCGGCAGCTTGCCGACATAGCCCTTGATCCGCATCAGCCCCTTCGGATCGATCACCGGCCCGATATCGTTGAGCACGGCGCCCGCGATCGCGGTCGGCCGCATGGCGGCAAGCAGCATCGTCAGGATGCCACCGCGCGAGGTGCCGACGAATATCGCGGGCAGGGCGTCGAGCGCGGTCAGCACCGCCAGCACGTCGGCAAGCTCGGTCTGAAACGAGTAATTGGCAGGGTCGCGATCATAGTCAGATAGCCCGCGGCCGCGATAGTCGAGCGCGATCACGCGGCGGCCGTGCCCGTTCGCCAGGACGCCGGCCAGCGCGTCGAAATCCGCCGCGGTGCGCGCGAGCCCCGGCAGGCATGCCACCGGCAGCAGCCGTGTGGTGGATGTGCCATGGCAACGTGCATGCAGCCGCAGGCCGTCGGGCGCGGAGATGAAGATCGAGGTCGAGGCGAGGGCGTTCATGGCGATGCCGCGACTGTAGCCCGGATGGAGCGGAGCGCAATCAGGGTCAGTCCATCCCGCATTTCGCTTCGCTTATGCGGGCTACGGCTTCACGACCAGCCTTCTAATTCAATCCGCCGCGCTTGAGATCGGCTTCGATCAACAGCTTGGTGCCGCCGCCGAAACGGGCGCGATAGACCTGCAGATTTTCCATGATCCGCTGCACGTAATTGCGCGTCTCGGCGATCGGAATGCGCTCCGCCCAATCGATCGGATCGACCTTGGGATCGCGCGGATCGCCATAGGCGGCGACCCATTGCCGCACACGGCCACGGCCGGCATTGTAGGCGGCGAAAGCCATGATGTAGTTGCCGTTATACGTCTTCAGCAGCATCGCCAGCTCGGCGGCGCCCATCTGCATGTTGTAGACCGGGTCGCTGAGCAGGCGCGCCTTGTTGTAGGGCGCCTTGTACAGCTTGGCCGTGTCCTGGGCGGCCCCCGCGGTCACCTGCATGAATCCATAGGCGTTGGCGATCGAGACGACCTTCTGATTGAAGTGGCTCTCCTGGCGGGCGATCGAATAGGTCACCGCGGGCTCGACCGGCGGCGCGATCGGCGAATAGTCCGGCAGGCCGATGATCGGATAGGCGTAATAGTCGAGCGGCAGGCCGCGGCCATAGGCGCCTTTGCCGAGCAGCAGCATGGCGCGGCCGTCGCCACGCTTGCCGGCGGCTTCCGCCAGCATCGCCATACCGGCGATGTCGGTGCCGCTTTCGCCGAGCTCGGCAAAAATCGATGCCAGCATGTCGCGCTCGTCCAGCGCGTAGAGAATTTCCGCGGCGCGCACGATCTCGAGGTTGCCGAGGACGTTTTGCTCTTCGGCGGTGAAGCTCGGTGGCCCGCGCAGGCCCAGATCGGGCAGGCCGAGCCGCGCGCGCGCCAATTGGCCGTAATAGGTCGCGGTGTATTGGGACGCCGTCTCGTAGAACGCCCGGGCCTGGGCATGCTGGCCCATCGCCTCGGCGGCGCGGCCCTGCCAATAGCCGCCGCGGCCGAGCGCATGCGGGTTGGCGGTGTTCTCGCCGATGTGGGCGAAATGCTGGGCGGCGGTGGCCGGATCGTGCAGGAAGCGCAACGCGATCCAACCGGCGGTGAAGTGCTGGTCGACGCGGTAATTGCCCTTGGGCGGCGAGGGCGCCTCGCGCGCCACGCGGTAAGCGGTCTGCGCGTCATGCTCGTCGAGCAGCTTGCGCACCAGGAGGCGGCGCTCCATCCACCATTGATCGAGATCGACCATCGCGGCCGGATCCTTCGGCGCGGTCAGGATCAATCTGCCGGCGTCCTCGGCCTTGTCGTTCTTGCGCAGCCACTGCACGCGCGCGAAAATATAACCGGCGTCGTGGCGCGCGGCTTGCGGCACGGCGTCGAGCAGCGCCTTGGCGTTGCCGGCTTTCTTGATGACCGCCGTGCGGGCGCGCGCGATCAGGAGATCGTTGCCGCCGAGCCGCTCCGCCGCGCGCGTACCGGCTTCGACATCGTCGACGTAGAAGCGCTGCTCCATACGCGCCTTGTGATCGGCGTTGGTGAGCATGCCGGAAAACATCTCGAGCACACGCTTCTCGACGTCCGCGCTGGCGTCGTCCCGGCGCCAGGCGTGGCGCACCAGCGCTTCGGCGCCGGCGCGGTCGCCCTGCGCCAGCATGGCGCGGGCCAGCATGTAACGGCCTTTGCCGGTGCTGGGCTGGCGGCCGACGAAGAAGGTGCGCACCGTGCCGTCGTCGAGCTTGTCGTTCCACAGCGCGTTTTCGGCACGACGGCGGAACAGCGGCGAATGCGGCCAGCTCGGATTGGAGCTGACGAAGGTGGCGTAGCGCTGGAAGCTCGGCTTGGTGTTGTCGCTGCGCAGGATGATCCATTCGGCGAGCTTTTTCGCCACCGGATCGGTGATCGCGCTTTTCGCGACGTCGGCGACGGCTTCGTTATTCTTGCGGGTGCCGTCGATCACCTGTCTGACCAGGCCAATGTCGGCGGCCGAGGTTGAGGTGGAGGGCGCGACCGAAAACGGTCCGGCGGCCGGGCGCACCAGCGGCTGGAAGGTGGCGCGGCTGGCGAACAGCGAGCCCCGCAGGCCCACACCGGCCTGGGCGAAGGACGACAGGCCCTTGGGATCGGTCGCCGCGTGCTTCGACGGCTGTGGGGTGATCTGCATCGGTTGCGCCACGACGGGTGCGGCGGGCTTAGCAGTGGCGGGCTTGGCGGCCGGCTTGAGAATATCCTTGGCGGCTTGGGCCGCGGTCTTCGAGGTTTCCTTGGACGTTTCCTTGGCTGCGGCTTTGCCGGCGTGGATGGCCGGGCGCGGGCGGGGCAATGGAACTTTTTGGGCCGCGGCCAAGCTTGTCTCGGCGCTCAGAACGCCTGACGCCGCGACGCTGAGACCAAGACCCAGCCGGTTCCAGAAAGTTCCGTTCATTCAATCCCTTGCGCGGAATCTTCGGGTCGTTATGCGTGCCGTTGTGACGCGTTTTGCGCGCCGACTCAAGCGCGCCCGTTCCCCATTTAGGCCGATTTCGTTGACGAAGAGATACCTTAAAATCCGCCGCCGACGCCCAATGAGGGCCAAAACACAGGCGAAAGCGAGGCAGGCCGCAACCGGCCGCCGCGGGGTAACCATCACACCAATTCATGGGTGCATTGGACCGGAGGGCTTTCAACGGTACCGGCGACTCGATATCTATTAATTTCAACCGGCCGGAGAGTGCCCATGACCGCCAAAACCAGCTTCCGAGGATCGTTCACCGCGCTGGTCACGCCGTTCAAAAACGGCGCGGTCGACGAGAAGGCATTCCGCGACTTGGTCGACTGGCAGATCGCGGAAGGCACCAACGGCCTCGTGCCGGTCGGCACCACCGGCGAGAGCCCGACGTTGTCGCATGACGAGCACAAGCGCGTCGTCGAGTGGTGCGTCGATCAGACCAAGGGCCGCGTGCCGGTGATCGCGGGCGCAGGCTCCAACTCGACCGCCGAGGCTGTCGAACTGTCGAAGCATGCGGAAGAGGCCGGCGCCGACGCCGTGCTGATCGTGACGCCGTATTACAACAAGCCGACCCAGGAAGGCATGTATCAGCACTTCAAGGCGATCAACGACGCCATCGGCATTCCGATCATCATCTACAACATCCCCGGCCGTTCTGTGATCGACATGTCGGTCGACACCATGAAGCGGCTGTTCGACTGCAAGAACATTTCCGGCGTCAAGGATGCGACCGCCAACATGGTGCGGGTGTCGCAGCAGCGCGAAGTGCTCGGCCCGGACTTCAATCAGCTCTCGGGTGAAGACGGTACGTGCTTGGGCTTCATGGCGCATGGCGGCCATGGCTGCATTTCAGTGACGTCCAACGTGGCGCCGCGGCTCTGCGCCGAATTCCAGAGCGCCTGCCTCAAGGGCGACTACGCCGCTGCCCTCAAGCTGCAGGACAAGCTGATGCCGCTGCATCAGCATCTGTTCGTGGAGACCAACCCGGCGCCGGCCAAGTACGCGCTGTCGGTGCTCGGCAAGTTCTCCGACGAGGTCCGGCTGCCGATGGTGACGCTGTCGGACAAGTCCAAGGCGATCGTGCGCGACGCCATGGTGCACGCCGGGCTGATCAACTAGCGCGGGCACGAAGGGGGCAGGCCATGCTCGAGGAATTCAAGAAGTTCGCGTTGCGCGGCAATGTCGTCGATCTCGCGGTCGGCGTGATCATCGGCGCCGCCTTCGGCAGCATCGTGTCGTCGCTGGTGGCCGACGTGATCATGCCCGTGATCGGCGCCGTCACCGGCGGCCTCGATTTCTCGAACTACTTCACCCCGCTATCGGCCAAGGTCACCGCTACGTCGTTGGTGGACGCGAAAAAGCAAGGCGCCGTATTGGCTTGGGGTAATTTCCTCACCATCACGCTTAACTTCGCCATCATCGCTTTTGTGCTGTTTTTGGTGATCCGGGCGCTCAGCAGGCTGATCAAAAAGGAAGCCGACAAGGCTCCGGCGCTGTCCAAGCAGGAAGAGCTGCTGACCGAAATCCGCGACCTGCTGAAGTCGCGCTGAAAACCTATATAGAAGGCCATGGCCGCTAAACCCGTACGCTTCAAATCGGTCGCCGAAAACCGCAAGGCGCGCTTCAATTACGAAATTGGGGAGGTCGTCGAGGCCGGCATCGTGCTGACCGGCAGCGAGGTGAAATCCCTGCGCCTCGGCAAGGCGACCATCGCCGAGTCCTACGCCGACTCGCGCGACGGCGCGATCTGGCTGATCAACTCCAACATCCCGGAATATCTCCAGGCGCACCGCTACAACCACACGCCGAAGCGGCCGCGCAAGCTGCTGCTGCACCAGCGCCAGATCAATAAATTCGCAGCCGCGGTGGAGCGCGAAGGCATGACGCTGGTGCCGCTGAAGCTCTATTTCAACGCGCAGGGCCGCGCCAAGATCGAGATCGCGCTCGGCAAGGGCAAGAAGATGCACGACAAGCGCGACACGCTGAAGAAGCGCTCATGGGACCGCGAGCGCGGCCGGCTGATGCGGGATAAAGGGTAGCGCATGATCCCGAAAAGTGGGAACCGGTTGTCGGACAAGATCATGCGCAAGGAAAAAGACCATGACGCGCCGCATCGGCATGCTGATTTTTCCGCGGCTCACCCAACTCGACATGACCGGGCCCTACGAGGTGCTGGCGCGGCTGCCCAATACTGCCGTCGATCTGGTGGCGAGCACGCTTGAGCCTGTGACGACCGACCGTGGCATGCAAATCGTGCCGACCGTCACCTATGAGACCTGTCCGCCGCTCGACGTGGTGATGGTGCCGGGCGGCCCCGGCCAGCAGGACCTCATGGAAGACGAGGCGATGCTGTCGTTCCTGCGCAAGCAGGCGGCGTCGGCGAAATACGTCACGTCGGTGTGCACCGGCTCGCTGGTGCTGGGCGCCGCCGGCCTGCTCAAGGGCAAGCGCGCCACCTGTCACTGGGCGGCGATCGATCATCTGACGCTGCTCGGCGCCATTCCGGTGCATGAGCGCGTGGTGGTGGACGGCAATATCGTGACCGGCGCCGGCGTCGCGTCGGGCATCGATTTCGCGCTGGCGCTTGCAGCCATCCTGGAAGGCGAACAGGTCGGCCGCGAAATCCAGCTGCAGATCGAATATGATCCCGATCCGCCATTTAATTCCGGCTCGCCGAAGACGGCTGCGCGCGAGATGCTCGAAGCGCTCAAGACGCGCGGCGCAAAGCTCAACGAGGAGCGCCGCACGGTGGCCGCG
>JANMSZ010000301.1:0-6309 GCA_031389925.1 Hyphomicrobiales bacterium
GAATTCCTCAAGCCCGCTTTCGTCATTCTGATCGCCTGGCTGTTCGGCGAATCCGCCAAGCGTCCCGACATGCCGGCCAACGCCATCGCCTTTGCGATGCTGCTGCTGGTGGTAGCACTCCTCGTCGTGCAGCCGGACATCGGCCAGACTATGCTGATCGTGCTGGTGTGGAGCGCGCTGTTCTTTATGGCCGGTATGCGCGTCGTCTGGGTGTTCGGCCTTGCCGGCATCGCGGGCTTAGGATTGCTCACCGCCTATTTCACGGTGCCGCACGTCGCTCGCCGCATCCAGCGCTTCCTCGATCCGGCCTCGGGCGACACCTTCAACATCGATATCGCCACTGAATCTTTCATGCGCGGCGGTTGGTTCGGCATGGGCCCGGGCGAGGGCACCGTGAAACGCCTGCTGCCCGAGAGTCACACCGACTTCGTCTTCGCGGTCGCGGCGGAGGAATTCGGCGTCGCGCTGTGTCTGGTGCTGGTGTCGCTGTTCGCCTTCATCGTCATCCGCGCGCTGATCCGCGCCATGCGCAACGACGATCCGTTTCCGCGCTTTGCCGCCGCCGGGCTGACCATGCTGTTCGCTACGCAGTCGGCGATCAACATGTCGGTCAATCTGCATTTGATACCGGCCAAGGGCATGACGCTGCCGTTCATTTCCTATGGCGGTTCGTCGATGATCTCGTTGGCCTATGCCATGGGCATGCTGCTGGCGCTGACGCGCGAGCAGCCGCGCGCGGCCATGCTCGCGCCCGAACCGCTGCCAGCGGGGAGTTTGATTTAGCTCCGTCACCCTGAGGTGCGAGATCGCGAAGCGATCGAGCCTCGAAGGGCGACGGCAGGATGACGGATTGAGGTGGAACGGCCGGCGAGGGATAAGAGGTAATGCCGACTGATTCCAACAAACTCATCCTGCTTGCGGCCGGCGGCACCGGCGGCCATCTGTTTCCAGCCGAAGCGCTGGCGGTCGCGCTGGAGAAGCGCGGCGTCACCGTCGATCTCGCCACCGACCACCGCGCCGCGCATTACAAATTTCCCGCGCGCGACGTGTACGTCATTCCCAGCGCCACCGTGCGTGGCCGCAATCCCATCGCGCTGGCGAAGACCGGCGCCATGCTGACACTCGGCACCGCCAAGGCCTGGTCGCTGATCGGCCGCATCAAACCGGCGGTGGTGGTCGGCTTCGGCGGTTACCCGACGGTGCCGCCGCTGATGGCGGCGCGCCTGCGCGGCGTGCCGACGGTGCTGCACGAGCAGAACGGCGTCATGGGCCGCGCCAACCGCCTGCTGGCGCCGCGCGTCACCGCGATCGCCACCAGCTTTCCGAAGCTCACGCGCGTCGATCCGCGCCTGCAGAGCAAGATCAGCTTCACCGGCAATCCGGTGCGGCCGATGGTGATCGAAGCGTCGCGCACGCCTTACGCCGCGCCCGCGCCGGGCGAAAAAATCCGCCTGCTGGTGTTCGGCGGCAGCCAGGGCGCGCGGGTGATGTCGGAGATCGTGCCCAAGGCTTTCGAGCGCATTCCGGCAGCGCTCTTGGTGCGGCTGTCGGTGGTGCAGCAGGCCCGCGCCGAGGATATTGCCGAAGTGGAGGGGACTTACGCCAAGCTCGGCGTCGCGGCGGAAGTCGCGGCCTTCTTCAACGACCTGCCGGCGCGCATCGGCGCGGCGCATCTGGTGATCGCGCGCTCCGGCGCCTCGACGGTGGCGGAGTTGTCGGCCATCGGCCGGCCATCGATTTTGGTGCCGCTGCCGCACGCGCTGGACCAGGACCAATTCCACAATGCCGGCGTCCTTCAGGAAGCTGGGGGAGCAATAAGAATCGAGCAGCGCGATTTCACGCCCGAACGGCTCGCCACGGAAATCGCCCGGCTCGCCGCCGATCCGGCCACGCTCGCCGCCATGGCGCAGTCGGCCAAGTCCGCCGGCGCCCCCGACGCCGCCGAGCGGCTGGCGGATTTGGTGATGAAGGTGACGGGCGCCACATTGTAAGCGATCTGTTGACAAGCGTAAGCCAAGAGCTTACTTTCTGCATGTGATCAGGACGTTCCGTAGCAAGGCTTTGGCCGACCTGTGGGCGAAGGGCGGTACGGCCAAGATCGACGCCAAGATGCACCGGCGCATCTTGGTCCGCCTCGAGCGGCTTAATGTCGTGACCACACCGACACAGATGAATCTTCCGGGCTTTGACTTCCATGCCCTGAGAGGTTTCGTGCCGGTTCGCTACTCGCTTCATGTCAACGGACCGTGGTGCATCACCTTCGAGTTTGAGTCCGGCGACGCGTTTTGTGTCGATTTCGAGCAGTACCACTGAGGAGCAGAGCATGGCCGAATATGCCGCCAAGCGCGATCCCAACCGGTGCCCGACGCATCCCGGCGAATTGCTGGGCGATGTGATCGAGGCGATAGGTAAGAGTAAGGCTGAGATTGCAGGCCTGCTTGGCATCTCGCGCCAGCACCTTTACGACATCTTGGCGCAGCGCAAGCCGGTATCGCCGGCGGTCGCGGTACGGCTCGGCAAGTTGTTCGGCGACGGGGCCGGCGTGTGGGTGCGAATGCAGGGCGCCTACGACACCTGGCATGCCGAGCGCGACCTTGCCGCCGAGATCAAAAAGATACCCCGCCTGAAGAAGGCGGCGGCCTGACGGCCAAAAGTCGCTGGAATTTAAGCATTCTGGCGATAACCGGGCTTGGCTGGTCTTGTTTCGGCCCTCAGCGTCTTGCATTAAGCAGCCAGAATTAACGAGGGCGATTCCATGAAACTGCCGCGCGACATTGGACCGGTGCACTTCGTCGGCATCGGCGGCATCGGCATGAGCGGCATCGCCGAGGTGCTGGCCAATCTCGGCTACACCGTGACCGGCTCCGACGTCGCCGATAGCGCCAACGTCAAGCGGCTGCGCGACTTGGGGATCGCCGTTTTCATCGGCCACAAGGCCTCGAATGTCGATGGCGCCGACGTCATCGTGGTGTCGTCGGCGATCAAGCCCGACAATCCGGAACTGATCGCGGCGCGCGCACAGCGCTTGCCGGTGGTGCGCCGAGCCGAAATGCTGGCCGAACTGATGCGGTTGAAAAGCTGCGTCGCGATTGCCGGCACGCACGGCAAGACGACCACCACCTCAATGGTGGCGACCTTGCTCGACGCCGGCAATTTCGATCCGACCGTGATCAATGGCGGCATCATCAATGCCTACGGCACCAATGCGCGGTTAGGGGCCGGCGACTGGATGGTGGTGGAGGCCGACGAATCCGACGGCACGTTTCTGAAGCTGCCGGCCGACGTCGCGATTGTCACCAATGTCGATGCTGAACATCTCGATCACTTCGGCACTTTCGCTGCGGTGCAGGAGGCCTTCATCGCCTTCGTGGAGAACGTGCCGTTCTACGGCTTTGCCGTGATGTGCACCGATCATCCCATCGTGCAGCGCCTGGTCGGCCGTATCGCGGACCGCCGCATCGTTACTTACGGCGAGAACGCGCAGGCCGACGTGCGGTTGGTCGATCTCTCCAACAAGGATGGCAAGCAGCATTTCGATGTCGTGTTCCGCGACCGCAACGGCGCTGAGATGCATCGCATCGCCGGCCTCGAACTGCCGATGCCGGGCCGCCACAACGCGCTCAACGCGACCTCCGCGATTGCCGTGGCGCACGAACTCGGCATTGCCGACGACAAGATCAAAGCTGCGTTGGCCAAGTTCGGCGGCGTGAAGCGGCGCTTCACCAAGGTCGGTGAATGGAACGGCGCCACCATCATCGATGACTACGGACATCATCCGGTGGAAATCGCCGCGGTGCTCAAGGCCGCGCGCGAGTCGACCAAGAACCAGGTCATCGCCGTGGTGCAGCCGCATCGCTATACGCGGCTGAAGTCCTTGTTCGAGCCGTTCTCGACCTGCTTCAACGACGCCGATGCGGTGATTGTCGCCAATGTCTATGCCGCCGGCGAAGCGCCGATCGAAGGCGCCGACCGCGACCATCTGGTGCAGGCCTTGCGCGCCCGCGGCCACCGCCAGGTGATACCGCTCGAGGGCCCGGAGAAACTAGCCGGCATCGTCAAAGGTTTGGCCAAGCCCGGCGACTACGTCGTGCTGCTCGGCGCCGGCTCGATCACGCAATGGGCCTACGCGCTGCCGGCGGAGTTGAAGGCGCTGTGAGCTTTCCCGATATCACGTCGGATTTGAAAGCCCGCCTGCCGCAATTGCGCGGCCGGCTCATCGCCAACCAATCGCTCGGCGAGTTCGCCTGGTTTCGCGTCGGCGGTCCGGCGCAGGCCTTGTTCATGCCGGAAGACGAGGACGATCTGGCTTACGTGCTGCGCAACATGCCGGCCGAAATCCCGGTCACGGTGATCGGCGCCGGCTCCAACCTGATCGTGCGCGACGGCGGCGTTGCCGGCGTCGTCATTCGGCTCGGTCGCGGCTTCAACGACGTCAAGATCGACGGCGAGCGCGTCACCGCCGGCACGGCGATTCTCGACGTCATGGTCGCGCGCGCGGCGCAGAAAGAGGGCGTCGCGGGGCTGGCGTTCTACAGCGGCATTCCCGGCACCATCGGCGGCGCGCTGCGCATGAATGGCGGCGCCTATGGCGGCGAAACCAAGGACGTTCTGGTCGAGGCGCGCGGCGTCGACCGCCAGGGCAATGTCCGCACCTACTCGAACGCGGAGATGGGATTTTCCTATCGCCATTGCGGCGTGCCGGACGACGTCATCTTCACCTCAGCGACGTTCCAAGGCCGCAAGGGCGATCCGGACGCTATCGCCGCCGAGATGGCCGCGATCAAGGAAAAGCGCGAGGCCAGCCAGCCGCGCAATCGCACCGGCGGCTCGACCTTCAAGAACCCGCCGGGCCACAGCGCGTGGAAGCTGGTCGACGAGGCCGGCTGCCGCGGGCTTAAGGTCGGCAACGCTCAGGTCTCTGAGTTACACTCTAATTTTCTGATCAATGTCGACGGCGCCACCGCCGCCGATATCGAAACTTTGGGCGAAACCGTGCGCGCCCGCGTCAAGGCGCATTCCGGCATCGATCTGGAGTGGGAAATCAAGAGAATTGGGATTCGCGCATGATCCCGAAAAGTGGGAACCGGTTTTCGGATAAGATCATGCGCCAAGAGGAAGTCTTATGAAACACGTCGCAGTTCTGATGGGCGGATGGTCGGCCGAGCGCGAAGTCTCGCTGAACTCCGGCAAGGCCTGCGCGGACGCCGCCGAGCGCGCCGGCTTTCGCGTCAGCCGCGTCGACGTCGACCGCGAGATCGCCGCGACTTTGCGCGCGCTCAAGCCCGACGTCGCGCTCAACGTGCTGCACGGCCGCCCCGGCGAAGACGGCACGCTGCAGGGCATGCTCGAAATCCTCGGCATCCCCTACAGCCATTCCGGCGTCATGGCCTCGGCCGTCGCCATGCAGAAGGACATCGCCAAGACCGTGCTCAAGGCCGGCGGCGTGCCAGTGCCCGGCGGCATGGTGGTGAACCGTCTCGACGCCGCCAAGAAACATCTGCTGCCGCCGCCTTATGTCCTCAAGCCGATCGCCGAAGGCTCCAGTGTCGGCGTCTTCATCGTGCAGGCCGATCACGCGCATCCGCCGCAGGAATTGAACCGCGCCGACTGGGCCTTCGGCGAGCGCGTGCTGATCGAGCCCTTCATCCCCGGCAAGGAGCTGACCTGCGCGGTGATGGGCGACAAAGCGCTTGGCGTCATCGAGATTATCGCCAACACCAAGTTCTACGATTACGAAGCCAAATACGCGCCCGGCGGCTCGACGCACATTCTGCCGGCGAAGGTCGCGCCGGAAGTCTACGAGGAGTGCCGCCGCCTGGCTCTGCTGGCGCACAACGCGCTCGGCTGCCGCGGCGTCACGCGCGCCGACTTCCGCTACGACGACAGTCTCGGCGTCAAAGGCATCGCCTGCCTCGAAGTGAACACCCAGCCCGGCATGACCGAGACTTCGCTGGTGCCCGAACTCGCCGCCCATGCCGGCATCTCGTTTCCCGATCTGGTGCGCTGGATGATCGAGGACGCGTCGCTGGAGCGCTGATCTTCTAATCCCACCACTTTCTGATCCGTGGCTCCCCTCGCGTCCGCGTGGTCAGTTCCGTCACCGCCCAGACCAGCGCGTCGAGCCGGTCGGGTGACGCGCCCGACGACAGGCCGCCGGAAGGATTGCCGCCGATCCCGAAGTCGCACATCTGATCTTCCAGCTCCGGCATCGGCGCGACGTGCTTGACCTTGTCTTGCGCGTACAAAGCCGCCACCGGCTCGGCGCGGACATATTTACCGCGCGAGGCGTGCACCGTCCTGAGCGGCACC